>NZ_JBEYVJ010000054.1:0-34649 GCF_040643935.1 Kitasatospora sp. NPDC047058
TCGTCCACCAGCGACCAGCCGTCGGCCTCCAGTCGCCCGGCGAGTTCCTCGGAGTCCACCTCGTTGCGGGCGCATCCGAGCGTGACAAGGGCCGGCGGGGCGGCGGCGGGCGACGCCGGGTTACTTGACCTCGCGGCCGGACAGCCGCTCGACGCCGCGCAGCAGCGCCGAGTGGTCCAGGGAGCCGTCACCGTTGGCGCGGGCCGAGGCGACGAGCTGGGCGACCACGGCACCGACCGGCAGCGCGGCGCCGACGGCGCGGGCGGCGTCGGTGACGATGCCCATGTCCTTGTGGTGCAGGTCGATCCGGAAGCCCGGGGCGAACTCGCGGTCGAGCATGTTCGCCTTCTTGCGGTTGAGCACGGTCGAGCCGGCCAGGCCGCCGCCGAGCACGTCCAGCGCGGCACCGAGGTCGACGCCGGCGTTCTCCAGGAACACCACGGCCTCGGCCAGCACCTGGATGTTGACGGCGACGATCAGCTGGTTGGCGGCCTTGACGGTCTGGCCGGCACCGGCCGGGCCGACGTGGATGACCGTGGTGCCCAGCGCGTCGAACAGCGGCTTCGCCTCGGCGAAGTCCTCGGCAGCGCCACCGACCATGATCGACAGCACCGCCTCGACGGCACCGGCCTCGCCGCCGGAGACCGGGGCGTCGAGGGCGCGCACGCCCTTCTCGACGGCGGCCTTGCCGACCTTGATGGAGGTCTGCGGGGTGATCGACGACATGTCGATCACGAGGGTGCCGGCCTTCACGTTCTCCAGGACGCCGCCCTCGCCGAGGATGACCGCCTCGACGTGGGGGTCGGCCGGGACCATGGTGATGACGACCTCGGCGTCCTTCACCGCGTCGGCGATGCTGGCGGCGCCCCGGCCGCCGGCCGCGATCACGGCGTCGATCGAGGCCTGGGAGAGGTCGAATCCGGTGACGTCGTGACCGGCCTTGACCAGGTTGATGGCCATGGGCTTGCCCATGATGCCGAGGCCGACGAAGGCGATCTTGCGGCTCATCGCGTCGTTCCTTTTGTCCGTAGGTGGGGAGGGTGTGGGCGGGCTCGCCCGGGGGCGGGCGTCAGCGGGACGCGCGCAGCTCGCGCGGGAGCCACTCGAAGCTGTCGGCGCTGACGCCGGCGGCGGGGCGGTACTCGAGGCCGATCCGGCCGGTGTAGCCGGCGGCGGTGAGGCGGGCGAAGAGGTCCTCGAAGTCCAGTCCGCCGGTGCCGGGCTCGTTGCGGCCCGGGTCGTCGGCGATCTGGACGTGGCCGAAGCGGTCGGCGTAGGTGTCGATGACGGCCGCCAGGTCCTCGCCGTTCCTGGCCAGGTGGTACAGATCGCAGAGGAACCTCGCGTTGCCGAGGCCGGTCGCGGCGTTCACCTTGTCGACCACCTCGACGGCGGCGGCGGCGGAGACCAGCGGGTAGTCCGGGGACTCCGGCCGGTTCAGCGCCTCGATCAGCAGGATCGCGCCGATCCCGTGCGCGGCCCTCGCGGCCAGCACGAGGTTCTCCAGCGCGAGCGCGTCCTGCTCGGCCGGGTCGACGCCCTCGACCCGGTTGCCGTAGAGCGCGTTCAGCGCCTTGGTGCCGAGCGAGGCGGCCAGCTCGGCGGCGACCGGGACGTTGGCCCGGAAGCGCTCCCGCTCGGACGGTACGGAGACGGTACCGCGGGCGCCCTTGCTCAGGTCGTCCAGGAAGTTGAGGCCGGTGAGCTGCACGCCGGCGTCGGTGAAGGCCTTGCGGAGCGCGTCCTGCTCGGCCTGCGACGGGGAGTGCTCCTCGCCGAACGGCCACCACAGCTCGGCGGCGGTGAAGCCGGCGGCCGCGGCCGCGGCCGGGCGCTCCAGGAGCGGAAGCTCATTGAACAGGATCGACAGGTTGACCGTGTAGCTGTGCTTGGAAGCGGCCGTCACGTCCATCACCTCTCATCTCTCTTCCGACATCCGCAACTTCCACGATCCGGAAGAGGGATTCTGCTTGGTGGAAGCATGTCCGCCCCGCCGAGCGGGTGTCAAGGCCGCCGCAACAATTTGTTGAAGCAGACCGAAACCGCTCCCCGCCGGGCCCGCCCGCTGTTCGATCGACCAGCCCCTGCACCCCGCCCGCGCCCGCTCGCTACAGTGAGCGGGTGCGATTGATGGTGGAGTTCACGACAGAGCCGTTCGAACTGGACACGTTTCCCGAGCACGCCGTGGCGGCCCGGAAGGTGGTCGACGAGGCCGGCCTGGCCGTCTCGGTCGGCCCGTTCGGCACCGGCGCGGAAGGCGACGCCGACCAGGTCCTGACCGCGGTGACCAAGCTGCTCAGGGAGACCCTGGACGCCGGCGCGACCCGGATCTCGGTCCAGGTCAGCGTGCTGGACGAGGAGGGCGGTGCACCGTGACCGAGCATGTGGAACACCCGCTCGCCGCGGCGATAAAGCCGCTGCTGGACGCGGTCGGCGCGACGCCCGTCCCGCTGGACGAGGCGAAGACCGAGGACGTCGTCCTGGAGTGGGAGGGCGCCCCGGCACTCGCCGTCCGCCTGCCGCACCTGAGCAGCGCACTCGACCGACTGCTGGCCGAGATGACCCGCCAGTTCGACGGCCGCCCGCTCGCCGAGCTGGACCGCTGGGAGAAGCAGCGGGTCGTCGCCCTCCTGGAGGAGCGCGGCGCCTTCACCGTCCGCCACGGGGTGGAGACGGTCGCCACGGCGCTCGGCGTCAGCCGCTTCACCGTCTACAACTACCTCAACCGCCAGGACGGCTCGAAGTCCGGCTGATTCCGGACCCTCGCTCGGGGGTGCATCCGGGTGAACCCCGTCGGCCCGGCCAGTCTTCACCAGGCCCCGGCGGGGCACACTTGTCTCATCGCACACGAAACGGCCCGGTAACCGGGACCGGTTCAAAACGTAACCACCAACCGTTCAACAAAGTGTTGACGGCCCGGGTGGGTGGATCTAGCTTGTGCGGGTGGCACCACTCTTCAGGAGGTCCACCCGTGACCAACCACCCCCACGCCCTTGACTCCCTGGCGGCGGCCGACGCCGCCGAACTGAGGGCGATCCTGCTGGAGGTCTGCTCCAGCCCCCGTTGGGCCGACGCCGTCGCGGCGGCCCGGCCCTGGCCCGACCGTGCGGCCCTGCTCGACGCCAACGCGTCGGCCATGGCCGCCCTCGCGGCCGCCGACCTGCACGACGCGATGGCCGGCCACGCCCGGATCGGCAAGCCCAAGGCGGGCGACGCCACCTCCGAGCGCGAGCAGGCCGGCATCAGGGGAGTGGACACCGCACTCCTCGACGAACTGCACGAGGCCAACGCCGCCTACGAGGCCAAGTTCGGCCACGTGTTCCTGATCTGCGCGACCGGCCGCACCGCGGACACCATGCTCGCCGCCCTGCGCGAGCGCTACCCCAACGACCCCGCCACCGAGGCGGAGATCGTCCGGGGCGAGCTGCGCAAGATCAACGACATCCGGATCAACCGCCTGCTCGACGAGTCCTGACCTATCGTCAGTACTTACCGACGCATCGTCACACCTGCCATCAGTAAGGTCACTTCACCCATGACTGGCATCTCCACCCACGTGCTCGACACCAGCCTCGGCCGCCCGGCCGAGGGCGTCCCGGTCGAGCTCGCACTGCACACCGAGGGTGGCTGGAAGGTGCTCGGCACCTCCGCCACGGACTCCGACGGCCGGGCCAAGGACCTGCCGGCCGTGGAGGCGGGCTCGGTCGTCCGGCTCCGGTTCGACACCGCGGCGTACTACGCCGGGAAGTCGGACGAGACGCCGTTCTTCCCCGAGGTCTCGATCGTCTTCACGGTCGCGCCCGCGCAGCACCACTACCACGTGCCACTGCTGCTCAACCCGTTCGGATACTCGGTCTACCGCGGAAGCTAGACCGCTTGATTGATTGGGAGCCATGTCATGGCCCACGTGCTCGGTCAGAACCAGTACGGCAAGGCGGAGAACCGCATCGTCCGGATCTACCGTGACTCGACCCGTCACGAGATCAAGGACCTGAACGTCTCGGTCTCCCTCCAGGGCGACTTCGAGGACGTCCACCTCACCGGGTCGAACGCCAACTGCCTGCCCACCGACACCACCAAGAACACCGTGTACGCCTTCGCCAAGGAGTACGGGATCGAGTCGGCCGAGGCCTTCGGCATCCTCCTGGCGCGCCACTTCGTGGACGACACCGAGCGCGGTGTCGTGCACAGCGCGCGGATCCGGATCGAGGAGTACGCCTGGGACCGGATCAAGACCCCGGACAACTCGGCGCGCTTCATCGGCTCCGAGGAGGTCGGCCACTCCTTCGTCCGCAACGGGCAGGAGACCCGCACCACCGAGGTCGTCTACGACGGCGAGACCGTCCAGGTCATCTCGGGCCTGAAGGACCTCATCGTGATGAACTCCACCAACTCGGAGTTCTGGGGCTACATCAAGGACAGGTACACCACCCTCCAGGAGGCGTACGACCGCATCCTGGCCACCCAGGTCACGGCCCGCTGGAAGTACGGCTTCAGCGGCCGCGACGGCGAGGCCCAGCCCAACTGGAACCGCTCCTACACCCACGTGCGGCGGCACCTGCTGGAGGCCTTCGCCGAGACCTACTCGTACTCGCTGCAGCAGACCCTGCACGCGATGGGCACCCGGGTCCTGAACAACCGCGCCGAGGTGGACGAGGTCCGCCTGGAGCTGCCGAACAAGCACCACTTCCTGGTCGACCTGGAGCCGTTCGGCCTCAAGAACGACAACGAGGTGTACTACGCCGCCGACCGGATGTACGGCCTGATCGAGGGCACCGTGCACCGCGAGGGCGTGGTACCGGTGATCCCGGTCGTCTGACCTCCCCCGTGAACACCGTCCGGCGTCGTCGCACCCTCCGGCCCCACGGGACCGGCCGGCTCCGGACGGGCGGCACCACCGCAGCACCCGCACCACCTGCACCACCTGCACCACCTGCACCATCAGTTTCTCCATCCCCCACCCACCGGAGATCGTGCCCGCCTCACGGCGGCCGGCCCGGGGAGCTGGAGATGCAGGCCGAGGGACCCTTGCACCGCCGTCCCGCCCTCGGCCGTCACGCGATCGACCTGTCTCCAGCGCCACGGGCGCGTCGCGGGCCACGGGCACAAGAGGGGCTCGACATGGCACCTGACAACACCAGCACCACAGACGGCGGTTCCACCCCCGGCAGATCCCACACTGCCGGGTCCTCCGGTCCGGACGGCGCGTCAAGCAGCCTCCCCGGCAAGCCGTCCGGGCCGGACACCCACCCCGTGGACGAGGTGCTGCCACCGGTGAAGCTCGTCTCCACCGGCCTGCAGCACGTCGCCGCGATGTACGCGGGAGTCGTGGCTCCCCCGCTCATCGTCGGCGCCGGCGTCGGGCTCTCCCCCGCCGACCTCGCCCTGCTCATCTCGGCCAGCCTGTTCACCGCCGGACTGGCCACCCTGCTCCAGACCCTCGGCATCTGGAAGATCGGCGCGCGGCTGCCGTTCGTCAACGGCGTCTCGTTCGCGGGCGTCGCGCCCATGATCGCCATCGCCAGGGAGCACGGGCCGGAGAAAGCCCTTCCGGTGATCTTCGGCGCGGTGATCGTCGCGGGGCTCCTGTGCTTCCTCACGGCGCCGTACTTCTGCAAGCTGATCAGGTTCTTCCCCCCGGTCGTCCAGGGCACCGTGATCACCCTCATCGGGGTGTCCCTGCTCCCGGTGGCGGTGAACTGGGCGCGCGGCGGCGCACCGGGCGCCCCCGGATACGGCTCCGTGCGGGCCATCGGCCTCGCCGCGATCACCCTCGTCGCGGTGGTGCTCTGCAACCGGCTGCTGCGCGGCTTCTGGCAACAGCTCTCACTGCTCATCGGACTGGCGATCGGCACCCTGCTCGCCCTCCCGCTGGGCCTGGCCGACTTCGGCGCGGTCCGGGACGCGAAGGTCTTCGCGCTCCCCTCCCCGTTCCACTTCGGCGCCCCCGCGTTCGACGCGGCCGCGATCGCCTCGCTCTGCATCGTCATGGTGGTCTCGATGACCGAGTCCACCGCCGACATGCTGGCACTCGGCAGGATCGTCGACCGCGAGGCCGACGAGTCCGTGCTCGCCGCGGGCCTGCGGGCCGACGGACTGGCCACCGCGCTCAGCCCGGTCTTCAACGGCTTCGCCGCCAGCGCCTTCGCCCAGAACATCGGGCTGGTGGCACTGACGAAGATCCGCAGCCGCTTCGTGGTGGCGGCCGGCGGAGGCATCCTGATCCTGCTCGGGCTCTTCCCCGTGCTCGGATCGCTCGTCTCCCTGGTGCCGCAGCCCGTCCTGGGCGGCGCCGGGATCGTGCTCTTCGGCACGGTCGCGGCGAGCGGCATCCGCACCCTCGCGGAGGCCGGAATGGAGTCCGGCTCCCACACCATCCTGGTGTCCGTCTCGCTCGGCGTCGGCATCATCCCGATCGCCGTGCCCACGTTCTACGACTCCTTCCCGGAGGCCGTCCGCACCCTGATGCACTCCGGGATCTCGGCCGGCACCGTGACGGCCGTCCTGCTCAACCTGCTCTTCCACCACGTCGGAGTCCCCCGCCGCCCGCCGGCCGACGGGACACCCGGCACGACGGTGCCGACGGCGACACCGTCCTGACCCACCGGGCGGGCATGCGCCCCATGCCCGCCCGGTATCCCCCATAGGAGTTCCCCATGGCAGTCCAGCCCCCGCCCGCCGACCAGCGGATCGTGATCGAGAACGTCGCGATCGCGACGGTCGACGCCAACGACACCGAGTACGCCCGCGGCCACGTGGTCATCCTCGGCAACAGGATCGAGTCGGTCGGCGACGGCGCCGCCCCGCAGTGGCTGGACAACGTGGTCCGCCGGATCAACGGCGAGGGCCACCTCGTCACCCCCGGCCTGGTCAACACCCACCACCACTTCTACCAGTGGATCACCCGCGGCCTCGCCCAGGACAACATCCTGTTCGACTGGCTGGTCGCGCTCTACCCGACCTGGGCCCGGATCGACGAGAAGCTCGTCCACGCCGCCTCCCAGGGCTCGGCCGCCGCACTGCTCAAGTCCGGCTGCACCACCGCCTCCGACCACCACTACGTGTTCCCCAAGGACGGCGGCGACGTCCTCGGCGCCTCCATCGAGGCCGTCCAGGAGCTCGGCCTGCGCTTCACCGCGCTGCGCGGCTCGATGGACCGCAGCAAGAAGGACGGCGGTCTGCCGCCGGACCACGCCGTCGAGGAGCTCGACGCCATCCTGGCCTCCTCCGAGGCCGCCGTGGACAAGTACCACGACCCCTCCTTCGGCTCGATGCTGCACGTCGCCATCGCGCCCTGCTCGCCCTTCTCGGTCTCCACCGACCTGCTGCGCGAGTCCGCCGTCCTCGCCCGCCGCAAGGGTGTCCGCCTGCACACCCACGGCTCCGAGACCGCCGAGGAAGAGGCGTTCTGCAAGGAGCTGTTCGGGATGGGCCCGACCGACTACTTCGAGTCGGTCGGCTGGCTCGGCGAGGACGTGTGGATGGCGCACTGCGTCCACATGAACGACTCCGACATCGCCAAGTTCGCCGAGACCGGCACCGGCGTCGCGCACTGCCCCTCCTCCAACGCCCGCCTGGCCGCCGGCATCGCCCGCGTCCCCGACATGCTCAAGGCCGGCGTCCCGGTCGGCCTCGGCGTCGACGGCACCGCCTCCAACGAGTCCGGCGAGCTCGGCACCGAACTGCGCAACGCGCTGCTGATCAACCGCCTGCACGGCTACCCGACCGCGCTCACCGGCCGCCAGGCGCTGCGCCTGGGCACCATGGGCGGCGCCCGGGTGCTCGGCCGGCAGAACGAGATCGGCTCGATCGAGGCCGGCAAGCTCGCGGACCTCGCGCTCTGGAAGGTCGACGGCATCATGCACTCCTCGATCGCCGACCCGGTGGCCGCCCTCACCTTCGGCGCCCTGCCGCCGCTGGCCGTGCTGTTCGTCAACGGCAACGCCGTGGTCGAGAAGGGGCAGCTGACGACGGTGAACGAGGACCGGATCGCCCAGGCCTGTGCCCGGGCCGCCAAGGAGCTCGCCGCCCGCCCGGTGTAACTCCCGTGCCGGGGAGCGGTCCTGCTCCCCGGCACCGCTGAACTCCGGGTCGCCCAGGGACGGTGCGTCACCCGGACTCCGCGGGCCGGCCCCCTCCGGGCGGCCTGCGGAACGCAGCCCCGAACCCACGGCGAGGGTCCGGGGCTGCGGCGTGCCCGCTCCCACCCCCGTGGGGCGCGGGCCGCCGGCCTGTGGGGCGGCGGGCTTCGCCGCCGGAACGGCGTGGCTCTACGTCCTCCGGCCGGGCGTGCGGACGGTGTCGCGGCCGGTACTGCGGCCGGTACTGCGGACGGCGGACGGCAGGGCCGCCCCGGCGAGGGCGAACAGGCCCGCCAGCACCGCCCAGCCGACGCCCCCGTGGTCGACGGCCGTCACCGTGATCACCAGCGGGCCGATCACGTGCGCGGCCGCCTGCCCGCTCATGAACACCCCCTGGTACTCGCCGTGCGCCTGCGGATCGGCGAGGTCCAGGCTGAGCGTCCAACCACCGGCCGAGGTCAGCAACTCCCCCAGGCTGTGCACCAGCGCCCCGGCCAGGACCGCTCCGGTGGCCACCCCCGCCGGGCCGAACTGGGCCGCCGCGTACACCAGACAGCCGCCCGCGAGCAGCAGCCCACCCTGCGCGCAGGCCCGCGCGGCCGTCGGCACATCGGTGACGCCCCGGCTCGCCCGGACCTGGAGCACCACCACCACAAGGCAGTTGAGCACGTTCACCGCGGAGACCACCGCCGGCGGCGCGTCCGTGGAGAGCACGATCCAGAGCGGCAGGCCGATGCTCAGCACGGCGAGCTGCAGCTCCAGCACGGCGTGCAGTGCGGTGACCAGCAGGTAGCGGCGGTCCCGCAGCGCGGTCCGACGCTGCACGGGGCTGCTCTCGGTGTCCGTTCGGCGGGTGGCGTCCGCCCCGCCGGTGGCGTGCGTGCCGTGCAAGGTGCGCGTTCCGCGGGCCAGTTCGGCCGGGACGGGCAGGCCGGCCAGCAGCGCCGCCGCGCCCAGGAAGGTCACCGCGTCCAGGGCGAGCACGGTGACGTAGCCGGCGTAGGAGTCGGACTGCAGGGCGAGCGCCGCGCCGGCGGACCCGACCACGAGGCCCGCGTTCGTCACCGAGCGCAGCAACGCCCGGGAGCGGACCTGCCGTTCGGCGGGCAGCGCCCGGGCGATCAGCGCGCTGCGGACCGCCGCCGCACCGCGCTCCAGCACGGTCGCCACGCAGGCCAGCGCGACGAAGGCGGCGAAGGAGTGCACGAACGCGTAGCCGAGCACGGCCACGGCCTCCAGCGGGCCGAGCACCAGCAACAGCCGCTTGCTGCCGACCCGGTCCGCCAGCCGCCCCATCGGCACGCCGGCGAGCACCCCGAGGACGCCCGCGGCGGTGAGTCCGAGCGCGACCCGGCCGGGGGTCAGGCCGACGGACCGGGTGAAGTACAGCAGGCTCACCGTGACGAACAGGCCGTTCCCGACGGTGTTCACCAGGGCCATCAGGACGAGCCGGCGCAGCAGTGGGTCGGCGGGGAGAAAACGGCCGATGTCGGGCGGTCGCACCGCGGTTGAGGTCATGCCAGTAGGACAGCGGGCTTCCCGCGGCGGCGGAATTCTTTTACCGTTGTGGTCAATGTTCGAGTTCCGCTTCGGCGTAGACGACCTGGCCGCGACCTGGTTCGGCCATTCCCCGCTCCAGGAGGCGGTGTTGAGCCTGCGGGCCCGGGTCTGGCCGGGCTACTACCCGGAGCAGCGGCCGTGGGTCGCCGGCTGGCAGTCGCGCTACGAGGCGCTGGACACCGAGATGTTGGCGGCGCTGATCGCGCCGAGCGCGTTCGTTCCGGACTTCCTCACACCCCGCCCGACGACGCCGCGGCCGGACTTCTCCGCCGAGCTCGCCGGGATGGCGGCCACGCCGCCGGAGGTGGTGCGGGCCGACGTGCTCGCCGCCTACGAGGGTGGCGGGAATCCGTTGCCGCCCGTGCTCGCCGGGTTGATCGACGACCCGGAGGCACTGACGGCGCGCGTGGCCGAGGCGCTGGAGGCGTACTGGACGCGCTGCCTCGCCCCCGCCTGGTGGCCGCGGGCGCGGTCGGTGCTGGAGGCGGACATCGCGTACCGGGGACGGATGCTCTCGGAGCGCGGCGCGGAGGGGCTGTTCGCGGACCTCGACTTCCGGATCTCCTGGCACGCCGGCGTGCTGCGGCTGAACGACTCCAACCCGGCCGTGCAGGCGCTGGGGACGGCGGTGGACGTCGCCGGGCGGGGGCTGGTGCTGATCCCGACGTTGTTCGCCCGTGGTGCGCAGACCGACATCACCCAGTCGGGGCCGCCGCTGATCACCTATCCCGCGCGGGGCCGGGCGACCATGGCGGAGGGGCTGGACGGCCACCGGGACGAGGAGGCCGAGGAGGCGGAACGGCCGCCGGCGGCCTTGGCCGGGCTGATCGGCCCGCCGCGGGCCCGGCTGCTGGCCCTGTTGGGAACGCCCGCGAGTACCACCGAACTCGCGCATCGGCTGGGCGTCACCCCGGGCGCGGTGAGCCGCCACCTCGGCGCACTCGCCGCGGCCGGGCTGCTGGACCGCACCCGCCACGGGCGGAGCGTCCTCTACCGGCGCACCGCCCTCGGCGACGCGCTGGTGCGCGGCGGCGGGTGAGCGGGCTTCCGCGGACGGGTTTCAGCGAACAGCTGACAGATGACAGCCGACAGCTTTCAGATAACAGATAACAGATAACAGATAACAGATTCTGTCAGCTGTCATTCGACCCCCGCTCAGGCCGTACGGCCGAGGGTGGCGAGGTAGGCGCGCCAGCCGCCGTGGTGAGTGATCTCGCGATGGACGCCGCGGTCGAGCTCGCCGCGGGCGAGGAGCATCGAGAGGCAGGCGGAGCCGTCCTCCAGCTCGATCACGCCGAGCTCCAGCTCGCGCGGCTCGCCGGGGAGGATGACGTCGCGCAGGTGCTCCAGGGTGATGTCGTAGAGCTCGCCGTCGATCGCGGTGTCGACGGCCGGGTCGGGGTGCAGGCCGGGGCAGACGTCGTCGATGGAGAAGAACCGGTAGCCGGGGGCGGTGCGGGCCGGGCCGACCAGGGCGTCGGCGACGGAGGCGTGGAAGGGGCCGCCGACCATGGCCTGGCCGTTGAAGAAGATGCGGGGCACTGCGGACTCCTCGTGGAAGAGCCGTTCCGTACGGCGACGAGAGGACAGGTGGATTCGTCGCCGTACGGAACGGAGTAAAGGGGCGGCGGGACTGCTACAGCCTGTCAGGCGGCAGCAGTCGCCCCGCTGGATAGATTGGGACTCAGCCCAGCAGGGGAAGCGCGGGGAGGGTCAGGAAGTCCGCGAACTCCTCGGCCAGGGCGACCTGTTCGAAGAGCTTGGCGGCCTCGCGCCAGCGCCCACCGGCGTAGGCCTCGTCGCCCAGCTCGGCCCGGAGCCCGGCCAGCTCCTCGGCGACCAGCCGGCGCACCAGGTCGGCGGTGGCCTTCTCGCCGGTGTCGGAGAGCACGACGCCGTTGTGGATCCACTGCCAGATCTGCGAGCGGGAGATCTCGGCGGTGGCGGCGTCCTCCATCATGTTGAAGATGCCGACCGCTCCGAGGCCGCGCAGCCAGGCCTCGATGTAGCGGATGCCGACCTGGACGGCGTTGTGCAGGCCCGCGCGGGTGCAGGTCCCGCCGGCGCCGGCGATGTCGAGCAGCTGGTCGGCCGTGACGGGTTCGGCCGGGCCGGGGTTGTCCTTCTGGTTGGGGCGCTCGCCGAGCACGGCGTCGAAGGAGGCGCGGGCGACCGGGACGAGGTCCGGGTGGGCGACCCAGGAGCCGTCGAAGCCGTTCCCGGCCTCGCGGTCCTTGTCGGCCTTGACCTTCTCCAGGGCGGCCGCGTTGACCTCGGGGTCCTTGCGGCTGGGGATGAACGCGGCCATGCCGCCGATGGCATGGGCGCCGCGCCGGTGGCAGGTCTGCACCAGCAGCCGGGTGTAGGCGGCCATGAACGGCGAGGCCATGGTCACGGCGTTGCGGTCCGGCAGGATGTAGTGCTCGCCCGCGTCGCGGAAGTTCTTGACGATCGAGAACAGGTAGTCCCAGCGGCCGGCGTTGAGGCCGGCGGCGTGGTCGCGCAGTTCGTAGAGGATCTCCTCCATCTCGAACGCGGCGGTGATGGTCTCGATCAGCACGGTGGCGCGGATGGTGCCGTGCGGGATGCCGAGGGCGGCCTGGGCGTGGGTGAAGACGTCGTTCCAGAGCCGCGCCTCGAGGTGGCTCTCGGTCTTCGGCAGGTAGAAGTACGGGCCGGAGTTCGGGTCCTCGGCGCCGCGGGCGAGCAGCCGGGCCGCGTTGTGGAAGAAGTAGAGCCCGAAGTCGAAGAAGGCGCCGGCCACCGGCGTGCCGTCGACGAGCAGGTGGTTCTCGTCCAGGTGCCAGCCGCGCGGGCGGACCACGACGGTGGCGAGTTCGGCGGCGGGCTTGAGGGTGTAGGCCTTGCCGGCCGAGGACGTGAAGTCGATCCGGCCCTCGAACGCGTCGGTCAGGTTGATCTGGCCGCTGACCACGTTCTCCCAGGTCGGGGAGGTGGCGTCCTCGAAGTCGGCGAGCCAGACCCTGGCGCCGGAGTTGAGCGCGTTGATGACCATCTTGCGGTCGGTGGGGCCGGTGATCTCGACCCGGCGGTCCTGGAGGGCACGGGGAGCCTCGGCCACCGTCCAGTCGCCCTCGCGCACGTCGGCCGTCCCGGGGAGGAAGTCCAGGGTGCCGGCCCGGGCGATCTCGGCGCGGCGGGTCTTTCGGCGGGCCAGGAGCTCCTGCCGGCGGTCCTCGAAGGCGCGGTGGAGGCCGACGACGAAGGCGACCGCCTCCGGAGTGAGCACCTCCTCCGCCCGGTGGACGCGCGGACCGGCGACAGTGACGACCGGAGCGGCGGGGGAGACGCCGGCGGGTCCCTGATCTGTAGCCATGAGCAGGACACTCCTAAGACGGTTGAGCATGGCGAAGGGAGCTCCGGTGGGAACTTCCTTGATCTGAACCGATCCGAACCCCGCATACCGGAGGGTTCGATTCTGTAAGGTGGAGACTAGTTTCCGCGATACAGAATTTCAACGGTTTGTTGAGGTGATCGCAGGGACTCTACTCCTCCCCCGACAGCGAAGGGAACGCCGGTGGTTGCGACCCCCGACACAGCATCGACGACAGGCCCGGACCGCGCGAGCGGCGGTGTGCAGTCCGTCGAGCGCGCCTTCCAGCTGCTGGAGGCACTGGCCGACTCCGGCGGTGTGGCGACGCTCAGCGAGCTCTCCACCACCTCCGGACTGCCGATGCCCACCATCCACCGTCTGGTTCGTACCCTCGTCCAGCAGGGCTATGTCCGCCAGGACACGGCGCGCCGCTACACCCTGGGCCCGCGGCTGATCCGGCTGGGCGAGACCGCCGGCCGGCTGCTCGGCAGCTGGGCCCGCCCGTACCTGTCCGAGCTGATGGAGGCGACCGGCGAGACGGCCAACCTGGCCGTGCTGGAGGGCGGCGAGGTGGTCTACGTCGGGCAGGTGCAGTCCCGGCGCTCGATGCGGATGTTCACCGAGGTCGGCCGCCGGGTGCAGCCGCACTGCACCGGCGTCGGCAAGGCCCTGCTGGCCCAGCTTCCCGAGGAGGAGGCGCGCGCCGTGCTCGGCCCCAACCCGCTGCCCGCGCACACCGAGTTCACCGTGACCGACCCGGAGGAGCTGCTGCGCCAGCTGGCCGAGGCGCGCGAGCGCGGCTACGTGGTGGACGACCAGGAGCAGGAGATCGGCGTGCGCTGCATCGCGCTCGCGGTACCCGGCGCGCCGACCCCGACGGCGCTCTCGGTCTCCGGCCCGGAGGCCCGGATCCGGGCGCTGGAGGAACAGGCCGGCGCGGCCTCGCTGGTGCCGGTGATGCATCAGATTGCAGCCCGGCTGGGGCAGGTCCTGGCCCCCTGAAGCAGCCCTGACGACGCGTCATTCACCCGTTCGCGCACCGGAGGCCGGCGGCCCGCAGCCTCCGGTGTGCGCCTTCGCCCGTTCGGGCGGCCCGAGGGCGGGTTGTCCGGGCGGCGGCGGACGGGTCGGCCACGCTGGGTGCGGGCGCGCCCCGCGACGGTGCGGGGTGCCGGAGCACGGAGGGCAGGGTGAGCGCCGATGTCGCGCAGTGAGTCGGTACGGGGTTTCCTCGGCAGGTCGCTGACGGTGGGATGCGCCCTGGCGGCGCTGGCCGCGGGGTCCGCATGGGCCTGCCCGGACGGCGACCCGGGAGCGGCCGGGGCCGATCAGGGGACGGCGGTCGCAGCACCGGCGGCACCCGTGCCGGTGCCGGCGGCGCCGTCCCGCTCGGACCTGGAGGTGGTCCGGATGGACGCGGACCCCGCCGCGCCGGGCGGCACCACCACGGTGCACGCCTTCGTCGCCAACGGCGGCCCGGACCGGACGGCCTCCCCGTTCACCGTGGTGATCACCCTGCCCGCGGGGGTGCGGCCCGAGGAGCCGTTCTTCCCGGAGAACTGCTACGTGTTCCAGAACGGCCACCGGGTGCGCTGCAGCTTCCCGGCCGGACTGGGCGCGCTCCGGAGCGCGACCGCACTGGTCCCGGTCCGGCTCGACACCACCGTCCGGGCCCCCGGCACGCTGACCGGGGGCTGGGTGGCGGTGCGCGGCGACGACGACGGGAACGAGGCGAACAACAAGCAGCCGTTCGAGATCCCGGTCGTCGCGACCGCCGCGCGGTAGGGGGCCGGCCCGGGGGCGGGCGCCCCACCGGCGGTGGAGGCGGTCAGCGGCGGCGGATCAGCAGTGAACGGATCAGCGGTGGGCGGATCAGCAGAGGCCGCGGATCAGCGGTAGACGCGGACGTAGTCCGCGGCGAAGGTGATCGGAGCCGTGCCCTGCGGCGCGGGGTGGTACTGCCCCGCGCTCAGGGACAGGTTGAGGATCAGGTACGCCGACCAGTCGGCGCCGACGCCCTTGCCGTCCGAGAAGACCTTCACGCCGTTGATGTACCAGTCGACCGAGGTGGCACCGTACTGGGTGCCGACGGTGACCCACTGGTCGTGGGCGATGGACTTGGCGTCGGTGACGTACTTGTGGTCCGGGTTGATGTGGTTGGTCAGCTCCAGCAGGTTCGCGTTGTCCGCGTGGTACTCGAAGGTGTCGATCTCGCCGTGGTTGCCGCTGGTGCCGTTCCACGTCCACAGCGCCGGCCAGGCGCCGGTGCCGGCCGGGAGCTTGACCCGGGTCTCGACGTAGTCGCCGGTCTTCACCTTGAAGCCCTCGGTGGAGTACTCGGTGGTGAGCAGGCCGGTGTCCCAGGACTGCTTGCCGTTCTCCAGCGTGTGGGTGCCCGGCTTGGCGGTGAAGGTGGCGGCGCCGCCGGAGACGCTGACGTTGTTCTTGTTCAGCCAGTCGAGCTTGTTGTCGTTGGGGTTGTGGTCGCCGTAGTGGTACGAGCTGCTCTTGTCGGCCGTCCAGCGCGAGCCCAGGGCCAGGCTGTTGAACTCGTCCGACCAGGTCAGCTTCTTGCCGGCGACGGGCGCTGCGGTGGCGGGGGTGGTGCCGGTCGCCGTGGGGGCGGGCGTCGGGGCGGACGTCGGGGCGGGGGCCGGCGCCGGCGCCGGGGTGGCGGCAGCGGCGGCGACCGCCAGCTGCCGCGAGGGCAGGTTGTGCCAGGTGCCGCCGAGGTCCTGCCAGAAGCCGAACTGGGTGTAGGTGCCGGCCGGCAGGGTGCGCGAGCCGGTGGTGACCGACAGGCCGCTCGGGCAGATCTGCGCGTTGGTGGCGCTGCCCGGGAAGTCGAGGACGTGGCCGGCCGCGTCGCGCACTCCGACGCCGACCGTCTTGGCGGTGAAGCAGGCCGAGGAGTGGACGGTCAGCGAGGCCTTGGTGGCCTGGCCCGCGACCATGGTGGCCGGGGTGAGCTTGTCCTGGGTGACGGTCGGCGTCGCCGCCTGGGCGGTGGTCGCCGCCTGGACGCCGAACAGTCCGGCGCCGCCGATGGCGAGCGCGCCGGTGACGGCGAAGGCCGCGTTGCGGCCGCGGCGGGAGGGGCGGGCGTGGCGCGGCGGGGTGCGCCGGGCAGGCTGCTTCTGCATGGCAGTGTCCTCTGCGACGCCTGCGAGGTGAGCTGTCGGGTTCGGGCTGAGGTTGCCCGGCCGCCCGTGGAGCGGCTTCACCCCTAGCCGCGACCCGGGCGCGGGAGCGCGCGGGCCTGGCACTGACCTGGGTCCCCCGCTCCCGTCCGCTGTGGTGCTCGGTTGCCCGCCGGCGGGTGGACAGGACTCGGCGTCCCGGCGGCGGAGGTCCGCGAAGCGGACGTCCGAGCAGGCTAGGCAGGCCGTCCGGGACGCGACAACTCGACGGCGGGTGTTGTCGCGCAGGTCACACCGGGGAGCGGCGGAGTTGATCAACGGCCGTGCGAAGTTGATCAGTTGAGCCCGTCCGGACGGACGGCGGGGCGGCGGCGCAGCGGCCGGGCGGCGCGGTGGCCGGGCAGCGCGACGGTCAGGCGGGCGGGCGGGCGGCCAGGCGGGCCGGCGGTCAGGCGAGCCAGGCGGCGACCTGGCTCATCGCGTCGGGCGCCCAGGCCAGCTCCAGGTGGTTGAGCCCGCCCAGCAGCCGGGTGCCGCCGACCGTGCCGATCCCGGTGGTGTCCAGCGCGCTGCGGGTGAAGACGATCCCGTCGCCGGGCCCGCGGTTCTCGTTGAGCACGCCGGGGATGTCGGCCGAACCGCCGGCCAGCAGGTAGGTCCGGACCGCCGCCGGGATGCCCGCCCGCTGGAGCGGCCCGATCAGCGAGCCGGCGTCGATGGCGGCCTGGATGCCCTGGCCCGCGGTGTAGAGGCCCTGGCCCCCGTAGTAGGTGGTCCACCAGTCCTGGGCGGTGCCGTCCACCCCGTAGCTGCCGTCCCAGCGGGCGAGCAGCTGGCGCTGGCCCGGGTAGCAGTCGTACCCGCCGGTGGGCAGTACGCCGAGGCAGGGCTGCGCGGTGTACGTGCCGTAGCAGGTCATGAACAGGTGCGGCGAGGGTGCATCGGCGGTGCCGCCGCAGGCCGGCCAGGTGGCCAGCGAGAACGCCCAGCCGTGCGCGTACACGTAGTCGAGACCGCCGTTCGGGCCGCCGAGGGTGGCCAGGCGGCGGACGTCGCCCGCGTAGGCCCGGCCCCAGGAGGGACGCACCGAGGAGACGTACGCGCGGGCGGCGACCTCGCGCTTGCTCCAGGCCACCACGTCCACCTGCGGCACCCCGAGCCGGGCGCGGATCAGGGCGATCGCGTCGCCGACGGCCTGCGCCTGGAGCAGGTTGTCGCCCTGCTGGTGGGCGAAGCCGATCGCGAAGACCCGGTGACCGCCGGCGGCGAGGTACTGCGCGAGGCCGGTGGACGGGCAGGCGGCACCGCCGGTGGCGCCGCAGGTGCCGGTCTCGTCCGGGGCGGCCCAGGCGCGGTCGGCGTTGTCGTTGGCGCCGTGGACGAGCAGGACGGGGGTGGTGCGGCTGCCGGCGTCCCAGCCTGCGGCGGAGTAGAGCAGGAAGCGTCCGGAGAACGGCCGGCGGACGCCGCCGAAGTAGCCGAGTCGGGCGCCGTCCTGGTCGCCGCGGCCGCCGGGCGGGTACTGCTCGGCGCGGAAGCCCGGGTGGTGTCGAGGTAGCGCTCGACGGTGGCCCAGCCGTGGCCGGGGGCGGGGAAGGCGGCCTCCAGGGTGAGGGCGGCGGTGGCGGGCGCGGCGGGGCCCGCCGAGGCGGTGGGCGGGATGCCGAGGAGGAGCGCGGCGAGGGTGAGGAGGGCGGCGAGCGTGGCGGACGGGCGTCTCATCGGGCGGCTCCCTGGTCGGGTGGGTCCACGGGCGGGCGGGTCCACGGGCGGGCGGAGGCCGGACGGGGCCGGAGGGGCTGACCGGAGCGCTCGGACCGAGGATCAGGCCGGCCCCCGGCGGCCAGGAGCCTGCACCGTACGGCCGGGCCATCGGGGCGCCCATGTGCCGGGGTCACACCCGGCCGGCGGGCGGCGTGGCGGCCCGCGCCGTGGCGAGGTGTCGACAAGTCCACCCCGGAGGTCATCCGGTCGGATAGGTTGGAGTCCCTGCGCGGTTCCGTGCCGCACCACGAGAGACGAGGACCCGTCCCGCCATGACCGCGCCCCTGCCCGGCTTCGCCGGCCGCACCTACCTCTTCCAGGTCGACAACGGCGCGGCCTTCCGCAACGCCTACTCGGCCGACGGCAAGCGGCTGCGCTGGGAGGGCCTCGGCGAGTCGGCCGGCCAGTGGGAGGACGTCACCCTGCACGTCGCCGAGGTCGGCCCGGACCTGTACTTCGTCAGCTGGACCGAGCAGAGCGGCATCACCGTCAGCCACGTGATGGACCTCGGCAAGCTCACGGTGCGCGCGTTCTGGACGTACGAGGGCGAGGGCGGCAGGGTCGGCGAACTGCACACCGGGACGCTGGAGCCGGTGGCCTGAGGCTCCGCACAGCAGGACGCCGGGCCGCTCACCCCCACGGGTGAGCGGCCCGGCGTTTCACGTCCGGGACCGGAGGGGCGACGGCGGCAGCGGCGGCGCCGCCCCGGCCGGCCCGGGGTCAGACCGGCTGGCCCGGGACGGCGAGGCGCTGGGAGAGCCACTCCAGCGAGGACGGGAGCAGCTTGCTCCAGGTCTCGAAGTTGTGGCCGCCGGTCTTCAGCATGCTGTACGAGACCTTCATCGGCGGGTTCACGGCACCGACGAAGGACTCGGTGTCGCGCCGGTAGTCGCCGTCGCCCTCCCTGGTGCCGGCGAGCAGCACGGACACCGCGGGCTGCGGCAGGTTCTTCAGCCGCCACATCAGGTCGGCCTCGTGGCGGCGCTGCTCGCTGCCCTTGAAGAGGTCCGGCACGGTCGGGTCGTCGGCGGCGTTGTAGTAGCCGGAGAGCGAGACGGCGGTCGGGAAGACGTCCGGGTGGCGCATGGCGAGCTTGAGCGCGCAGTAGCCGCCGGTCGAGTTGCCCATGAAGGCCCAGGCCTGCGGCGCCGGGGAGACCCGGAAGCTCGCCTGGATCGCGGACGGGACGTCCTTGGTGAAGTAGGTGTCCGACTGGGCGCCGCCCGGGATGTCCTCGCACTCGGTGTCCAGCGGCAGCGCGGGCGACGGACGCACCATCACCATCACGGTCGGCTGCATCCGGCCCTCCTGGAGCAGCTTGAGCGCCGCGCCCGGGTAGTTCAGCCGGGTGACCAGGTTCTTGGCGATGCCGGGGAAGCCGGTGGAGATGATGACGACCGGGAACTGCCTGTGCGCGTACTCCGGCTGGAAGTACTGCGGCGGCAGGTAGACGTAGCCCTCGGTGGAGAGGCGGGTGGTGGCGCCGTCGATCCGGATCTCGCGGATCTCGCCGGACTGCCTGGGGTCGCGGCCGAGCGCCCCGCCGCCCTGGACGGCGGCCTGGCCGATGGTCTCCACCTGGAGGCGGCCCGAGGCGTCCGCCTTGTTCTGGATGACGACCGGGCCGTTGTCGCCGGTGCCGAGCAGGTCGTCCCAGCTGCTGTAGAAGGCGAAGTAGTTGTTGGCGACCAGACCCAGCGCGGCGAGCACGGCGAGCTGGGTGGCGAGCAGCGCACCGATCCGGCCGAGCACCGCCTGCCAGGACTTCTTCGCCAGCCTCGGCCACAGCCAGACCGTGCCGGCCATCACCACGACGGCGATCAATACGGTCAGCGCCAACACCTTGTGGCTCGTCAGACCCATGTCCTGCTTGCTCCCACGCCTCGAACGTCCCCCCGCCCCTGCGCCCGGCGGCCGGCAGCCCTAGCCGGGCCATGCCCTGGGACATCCGGGACGGCCGCCCCGGTTCCCTCTCCCGCAGTGGACACCGTCGCCGAGGCGCGATCCACAAGCCTATCGGTCCGCGAAGGCCCCCCGGACCCGCCGACCAGCGGGTATCGGGGGACCGACACGGTCCGCAGGTATGACACGAGAGGGCCCGCGGATGCGCATGGTGGCGCAGGATCAGCTGACGAGGGCCCAGAGGCGCAGGCCGGCCGTCAGCTCGCGCATGCACCGGGCACCCAGCTCCTGGGGCGAGCCCGGACCGGCGCTCGGGGCGTCGGAGAACGCCCACTCCTCCAGCGCGACCCGGATGGCGGTGGTGGCGGCCGCCGCCGCGAGCCGGATCTCCAGCTGGTCCGTCCCCGGTGGACAGCGGTCGGCGATCACGCCGCGCAGGCGCTCCTCCGAGTCGGCGTGCACCCGCTGCCACACGTCGTCCAGGCGCGGGTCCCGGAGCAGGTCGCGGGTCCAGTGCATGGCCTCGATGGCGGCGTCGTCGGCCGGTGTCAGCGACTCGGCGGCCGACCGCTCCAGTGCCTCGCGTACCGGCAGCCCGGCCGCACTCTCCTCGAACAGCTGCACCCAGCGCCGTCCGCCCGCCGCCAGCAACGGGGCGACGGCGTCCTCCTTCACCGAGAAGTAGCGGTAGAAGGTGCGCAGCGAGATGCCCGAGGCGAGCGCGATCTCCTCGGCGGTCACGGCCTCGGCGCCGCGCTCGGCGAAGAGTGCGGCGGCGGTGCGGGCGATCTCCAGCCGGGTCGCGTCGCGGCGGCGCTGGTTCAGGGTGGGGCGTCCGGTCACGGTGATCAGCGTACGCGGACGAACGGGTGCGGTGACGCAGCGTGCCGAGGTGGCGCGGACTGCCGGGCCGGCACGGCCTGCCGTGACGGCGCGGGGTGTCGCACCCGCCCGCCGAGGCCTGACGCGCCACGACCGCCTGGCACGACACGACCTGCTGACCCGACGCGACCGCCTGGCACAACGCGGCCCCCTGGCACAACGCGACCGCTGACACGGCGCGCCCTTGTGGCGCATTGCGCCTTATTGGCACGTCGTGCCACTTCGGCGTACCGTGTCAGCGCGGTCGCGACACCACGGAAGACGTCGCGAGGCCACGAACGAACGGAGTACCACCATGGAGCGCTTCAGCGGACGGAACGTCCTGATCACCGGCGGCGGCTCGGGCATCGGCCAGGCCACCGTGCACCGGATCCTCGCCGAGGGCGGACGGGTCGTCGCGATCGACGTCAACGAGGACGGCCTGAAGGCGACGCTGGACCGCGCGGCCGCCGACGGCACCGACGGCCGGCTGACGACCGCGGTGCTGGACATCTCGGACGAGGCCGCCGTACGGGCCGGCGTGGCCGGGGCCGTGTCGGGCCTCAGCGGGCTGGACGTCCTGGTCAACGCGGCCGGGATCCTGCGCTCCTCGCACACCCACGAGACCAGCCTGGAGTTCTGGAACACACTGATCGCGGTCAACCTGACCGGCACGTTCCTGGTGACCCGCGAGGCGCTGCCCGCACTGCTGGCCGGCGGCAAGGGCGTGGTGGTCAACTTCAGCTCGACGTCGGCGAGCTTCGCCCACCCCTACATGGCCGCGTACGCCGCGACCAAGGGCGGCATCCAGTCCTTCACGCACGCCATCGCCTCGGAGTACTCCAAGCAGGGCCTGCGGGCGGTGTGCGTCGCGCCCGGCAGCATCGACAGCGGCATGACCAACAACCCCGGCCTCCCCGCGGACACCGATTTCAGCCTGCTGGCCAAGCTCGCCCCCGCCCTGGGCCAGGGCTTCGCCGGGCCGGAGACGGTCGCGGGCGTGATCGCCATGCTGGCCTCGGACGACGGCGCGTTCGTCACCGGCACCGAGATCCGGATCGACGGCGGCACCCACATGTGACCCCCGGCCGGGCCGCCGCCCGGACCTCCCTCCGGATCACCGTCCGGATCACCGCCCGGACGCACCCCGGACGGCCCCCGGCACGGCCGCGTCGGGCCCGCGCCGCTCCCCCGAGCGCCGCGGGCCCCGGCGCATCCGGGGCCGGCGGGCGCCCGTCAGCCCAGCCCGCCGTGCCGGGCGGCGGCCAGCGCGGCGGTCACGGCCCGGTCGGCGGCGGCATCGTCGACCGGTTCGGCGGTGATGAGCACCCGGAAGTAGAGGGGCGCCGCGAGGGCCTTGATCACGTCGGCCGGGTCGATGCCCTCCGGCAGTTCGCCGCGCGCGACGGCCCGGGTGACGATCGGTTCGGCGCGGCGCAGCCGGTCGTCGAAGATCCGTGAGCGGACCTCGGCCATCCCCGGCGCCTCGACCGCCTCCGAGAGCATCACGGCGAGCACCGCCGCGCCGGACGGCCCGCGCAGCCACCCGGCCAGGCCACGGGCGAGCAGCCGCAGGTCCTCCTCGACCGTGCCGGTGTCGGGGATCGGGATGTCCGCCGCGATCTGCCCGGCCAGCGCGTCCACGATCAGCGCATCCCGGTCCTTCCAGCGCCGGTAGACCGTGGTCTTGTGGACGCCCGCCCGCCGGGCGACCGACTCGACGGTGAGTGCGGCGTAGCGCATCTCGGAGAGCTCGGTGAGCGTCGCGGCCAGGACCGCCGCCCGCACCTTCTCCCCCCGCCCGACCGTCGGACGCCGGCCGGGCGCCGGATGCCGGCCGCCGGAAGGAAGGTCTCCCGACAGCAGGTCTCCCGGCGGCAGGTCTCCCGGGGCAGGACCCCCCGGCGGCATGTGCTCCGGGGCAGGCTCCGCCGCGCCGGGGCGCGCGCCGGATCCGTCGGCATCGGGCGCCCCGTCGGCGCCGGGAGAAGAGGATTCGGCAGACATTGCAACTCCCAGTTGCGTTACGGCATTCGGCGTGACACGCTCACGGTATCGCAACACAGAGTTGCAATACCGCCCCAGGCATCGCCATCAGGAGGGGAACGCGCATGTCCAGGCCCTACCGTCACACCACCCCCGTCGCGCAGAAGTCCGCCACCGGCCAGGTCGCCGCCGTGTACGCGCAGATGGAGACCGACTTCCTGCTCGCCGACGGCCCGCTGATGAGCCTCTCCCCGGCCCCCGGGGTGCTGGCCGGCACCTGGGCCCTGCTGCGCGAGGCCGAGATCGTCGGCACCGCGCCGCGCGCCGACAAGGAGGCCGTGGCGAGCGCCGTCTCACTGGCCAACCGCTGCCCGTTCTGCACCGAGGCGCACGCCCTGCTCGCCCACGGCGCCGGGGACCACGACCTCGCCGAGGCGGCCCGGGCCGGCCGCACACCGGACGGCCGGCAGCACGCCGACCTGCTCGCCTGGGCGGCCGCCACCCGCTCCCCCGGCAGCCCGCTCCTCGCCGAGCCGCCGTTCCCGCCCGCACTGGCGCCCGAGTTCGTCGGCACCGCGCTGGTCACCCACTTCATCAACCGGATGGTCACCTCGCTGCTCGACGAGAACGCGCTGCTGCCGAGCGCGCTGCGCCGCTCCCGGCACGTCCGCCGGGCCGCCGCCCTCGCGGTCGGACACGCCGCCCGGCGCAACCCCGGGGCCGGGGCCGGGCTCACCGTCCTCGAAGGACCGGCCCCGGCCGGGCCGGTGCCCGCGTGGGCCGGGGAGGGCCCGGTCGGCCCCGCCTACCTGGCTCTGCGGGCAGCCGCCTCGGCCGGTGGCGACCTGTTGGGCGAGGCGGGCCGGGCCGCCGTCCTCGACGCCGTCGCCGCGTGGGACGGGGGCCACCCGCCGCTCGGCGGCGACCCGGTGGGAGCCGCGCTGGCAGACGCCGAGGTCCCGCCCGGCGAGCGCCCGGCGGCGCGGCTGGCGCTGCTGGCCGCGCTGGCGCCGTACCGGATCACGGAAACCGACGTGGCGGCCTGGCGCGCCGCCCGGCGGGCGGCGGACGGCCACGGCCCGGACCAGGGAACCGGAACGGACCAGGGAGCCGCAACGGACGGGGCAGCCGCAACGGATCACGCAGCCGGAGCGGACCGGGCCGCCGAAAGGGGCCGGGCGGACGGTGAGCTGACCCGGGTGCTGGCCTTCGGCGCGATCACGGCGACCGTGCGGGTGGAGTCCTGGATCACCGCTGGGGCACGGTCCGGCTCCCCTGCGTGACCACTGCACCGACCGGCCGGTTCCGGAGGCCGGCCGGGGGTGTGCGGCGGCGTTGATATGGCCTTTACTGGAGGGGAAGGCACCCGAGCCGGCGGGCGGGCGACACGCATCCCCGCCCCCGGTGGTTCACCGGTTCGCCGGTCGCATCCGGCAGGAGGTAGTGCCATGAACCCGCCTTCGCAGGATCGGGCCTTACCACGTCTCGTCGTCGACAGCCCGGACGAGGTCCGTGGCCAGGTCTACGAACTCGACCATGAACCGCTGCTGGTCGGCCGGGGCACCGCCTGCCAGATCCAGCTGCTGAATCCCCGGCTCAGCCGGCGCCACGCCCAGGTGTCGCGGACCGACGGGCACACCACCGTGGAGGACCTGTCCTCCACCAACGGCACCAGGGTGAACGGCCGGCGGGTGCTCCGGAAGCAGCAGCTGCACAGCGGGGACGTCCTGGACTTCGGACCGCTGGAAGTGCACTACGAGGAGCCGCTCGTCGAGGCGCCGACCCAGCCGCACGCGGACACCCCGGCCCCGGAGGCGGCGACCGTCGTCAGGGACAACCCGGTGTCACCCCGCCCGGGGGACCGGGCCACCCGTCCGAAGGCGGGAGCCCAGGGTGCGGCGCCCGAGGACGCGGCAGCCCGGGAGGCGGCGGCCCAGGCGGCCACGGCGCCGCAGGAGACCGCCCGGAAGGAGCACGCCGGGCAGAGCACCGGCCGGCAGAGGACCGACGGGAAGAGCGACGGGACGGCCGGCCGGCAGGACGCCGGCGAACAGCAGGCCGGTCGGCAGGACGGTCCCCGGCCGGCGGGCCCCCGGGTGGAAACGCCTCCCCGGGGCAGCCCCGTGCAGACCGCTCCGCCGAAGCCGACCGCCCCGCCGCGCTTCGGGCCGGGCCCCGGCCCGGGCGCGAATGCGGGCCCGGCCTCGGCTTCGGCCAAGCCGGCTCCGGGCACGCCGACTCCGGGCAGGGCGACTCCGGGCAGGGCAGGTGCGGGCACGCCGAGTGCGCCGAGACCGGGCACGCCGCATCAGAAGCCGGAGCAGAAGCCGGAGCAGGCCGCGGCCCGGTTCGACGTGGGCGAACAGCGAGACGGGCACTTCAACAACATCGGCAGAGACCAGTACAACAGGAACGAGTACAACAACTGGGTCGTGCAGGACAACCACATCCAGGCGGCCCGCCGCGCGGACTTCTTCCACAAGCTCTCCGCCATCCGGACCACGGCCCGGCACACGGCGATGGTGGGCCTGCTGCTCGCCGTGCTCGGCGGTGCCTTCCTGGGCTTCGCGGACTCGTCCCAGAACGCGTTCGACGAGGACAAGCGGTTCGGGGGCTTCACGCTCGATTCCCTCGGCACCGCGGTGGTGATCGTCGGCTCGGTGCTGTTGGTCATCGGCGTCGCCCTGGTGATCTGGACCGTGGTCCGGAAGCGTCGCTACGAGAAGGAGGAGGACCGCCGGCTGAACCCGGGCTCGTCGCCGTCGACCTGAGGCGGCGGCGGTCCATGACGAAGGGACCGCCATGGTCTTCAACATCGGTAGTCAGCAGGGCGGCGTGTTCAACAACGTCGCCGGTGACCAGACCGTGCACGGCGGCCAGTCGAGCCACTACACGGCGGACGGGCAGGACGTGCGGACCCTGGTCGGCGAACTCCGCTCGGCCGTCGACCAGGCGCAGCTGCCGCCGGCGGTGGCGCCCGAGGTCGCGGCCGAACTGGACTCGCTGGACGCCGAGGTCGCCCAGCCGGAGCCCGACCGCGAGGCGGTGGCCGGCCGGCTGACCCGGATCACCCGCCTGCTGACCTCGGCGGGCGCCCTGGTCGCCGCCGGCACCGGTCTGCTGGGGCCGCTCTCCGCGCTGGCCGGCTGGGTCGGCACCCTGGGCCGGCCGATCCTCCAGGCCCTCGGCGGCTGAGGAACCGGCTCCCGGCCTCGGGGCGACACCGGCACCGGCGGCACCGACACGGGCGCACCGGGCGCAGGCGGCACCGGGGAGGTCAGGTCGTCCGGGCGTGGGCGCGGCGGCCGCGCGGCGGGCTGCCCGAACCGGCCGCGCGGCGTTCACCGAGGGTGTTGCCCGCCCACATCAACACGGCCCCGACCAGCACGAAGCCCAGGGTCGTCACGAAGCACGCGCCCGCGACCCGGCCGTAGCCGCACGGGCGGGACGGGTCGAGGAAGACGTACGGGTACCAGTCGACCGCCCACCCGCGGAGCAGCGCGTAGGCCAGGTAGAGGAACGGGAACGCCAGCCATCCGACCGCCTGCACCGGGCGGATGCGGCGCTCCGGCGGGTCGAGCAGCCAGTCGGCGAACATCACCAGCGGCACGACCTGGTGCAGCACGTGGCCGGCCCACGGGATCATCAGCGCCACGGGGTAGACGGCCACCCCCAGCCCGTAGACCAGGCCGGTGACGCTCGTGCAGAGCACCACCGCACCGCGCACCCAACCGGGCACCGGGCGCCCGCCGGTGAGCCCGGCCCAGCCGCCGGCCAGCAGGACGACGACGGCCGCCACGGCGCTGAGATTGGTGAAGTAGCTGAAGAAGTCCACCAGCCCGGTGACGCCGGCCGCGGCCCGCTGGGCGGCGAAGCCGAGCGCGACGGCGGCCAGGAGCCCGAAGGCGAGCCGGATGGGGGCGAGCCATCGGTGCATGGTCGGGTCCGCCTCTCCGCCCGGGGCGTCGGATTGCTGCGATTCCTCAGATTCAAACCCCGGTGCGGGCATCCGGCCACCGGACGGCAGGCGGCAGGCGGCAGACGGGCGCGGGAGTGTCCGAGCGGAGCGCTACCGTGCGGGCATGACCGAGACGACCGGCGACGACCGCAGCTTCCCGCCCGCCCTGGCCGAGGTGGCCCGGATCGCATTCGAGTACGGCGAGGACGGCGAGGGCGTCGACTTCGAGCCGTACGACGCCTTCGACTCCGCCGGGGAGACCACCGACTGGATCCGGTCCTGGACCGGCAACGACGGGCTCGACGGCGACGCCTACCGGGTGTTCGGGCAGGACGGCACCGGTGGCCTGGCCGCCCTCTGGCTGGTCCGGCCGGGCCGTCCGCTCGCCGAGCAGCCGGTGGTGTTCCTGGGTTCGGAGGGCGAGAGCGGCCTGGTGGCCGGGAACCTCTCCGACCTGCTCTGGGTGCTGGCCGACGGCTTCGGCCCGCTCGAAGCGGCCGTCCACGACGACCGGGAGCCCCGGCCGGCCGCTGCCCTGGCGGACCTCGCCGGACGCCACGCCACCACCCCGCGCCGGCCCGCGCGGGAGATCATCGCGGAGGCCAGGGCCGAGTTCGCCACCTTCTCGGAGGACCTCGACGCCCTCTGCCGCTGAGGGCAGCGCAGCCGGAGCACGCCCCCTCTCCCCCGCGCGGGCCGTGTCTCCCCCCGCTCAGGACCGCCACTCCACCCCGAACGCCCGGGCCGGGTTGGCCTTCAGCAGCCGGGCGGGCAGCTCGGGGCCGAACGCGCGGGCGAGGCGTGGGGCGAGCGCCGTGAGGAGGTGGACCGGGCCCGGGGTGTGCCGGGCGCTGCGGGTGGTGGTGTCGGCGCCGAGGAGCAGCTGGGGGGCGTGGCCCGCCTCCACGAGCGCGGCCACGGTATCGAAGAGGTGGTGGTCGGTGGCGTGGTGGGCGCGGGAGGGACCGTCCAGGGCGACGTAGGCGCCGGACGCGGCGACGTCCCGGTGCAGCCGCAGGTCGGGCAGGCGGTTGAGGTGGCCGAGGATCACCCGCTGCGGCGGGACGCCGTACCGGCCGCAGAGCAGGTCGAGGACGTCGGGCGCGGCGGTGCCCAGTTCGTGGTGGACGGCGATCGGCGCACCGGTGGCGTGGTGCGCCTCGGCGGCGGCCTGCATCACCCGGCGGGTGTGCCCGTCGAGGCCGTGGTAGTCGCCGGCCACCTTGATCAGCCCGGCCCGGACCCCGGCGGGTGCCCCGGGCAGCCCGGCCGTCAGCTCGGCGGTGAGCCGCTCGGCGAGCCCGTCGTACAGCGCGGCGAGTGCGGTCGGTTCGTAGTGGACCGCCTGGTGGAGGCCGGTGGCCGCGACCACGTGGACCCCGGTGGCGCGGGAGAGGTCCGCGAGCACGTGGGCACCGCGGCCCATGCCGTGCGGGGTCCACTGGACGAACGCCTGCCCGCCGGCCGCCGCGAAGTCCCGCAGGACCGTTTCGGCTGCGGCCGGGTCGTCCAGTTCCTCGCCGGGGAGGCGGGGGCTGCGCAGGAAGAGGTGGTCGTGGGCGTCGCAGACCCCGAGTCCGGCCGGGTCGACGTCGCCGCGCACGGTCCGGACCGCGGCGGCCCCGGGAGCGGGGGCGGGCGCGGGGGCCGAGGCGGGAGCCGGAGCAGGCGCGGGCGCCGGGGCGGCCGGGGTGGCGTTCACGCCTGCTCCGCGAAGGCCGCCGCGGCGACCCGCAGGCCGGCGAGGGCCTTCGGCACGCCGACGTAGGGCGCGAGGTGGACCAGCACCTCGGTGATCTCCTCCCGGCCGAGGCCGGCCCGGAGGCTGTTCCGGACGTGGTCGGCGAGCTGCGGCTCGACGCCCCCGAGGGCGGTCAGCGCGGCCAGGTTGGCGATCTGACGATCGCGCAGGGCGAGACCGGGCCGCTGGTAGGTGCCCCCGAAGAGGCTGGTGACGATCCAGTCGGGAAAGCCGGGCGCCAGGTCGTCCAGGCCCTGCAGGGTGGCGGCGGAGGTCTGCGGCCCGGCGAGTTCCTCCAGCAGGGCGTAGCCGGCGGCGCGGTCGAGCGGGGCGGCGGTGAGGGCGGTGGGCTCCATCGGGCGGGTGGTCCTTTCACCAGTGGCGGCCGGCGGGCAGCCGGTCGAGTTCGGGGCTGGACAGGTGCAGCACCCGGTAGCGGGTGCCCGGCTCGGCGGCCGGTGCGGGGCCGGCCCAGAGGGCGAAGCGCAGCAGCTCCCAGCGGCCGGGGTCGACGGCGACGGCGGCCGTGTGCAGGGCGGGGTGGCGGGGCAGCGCGGCGAGGGCGGCCTCGACGGCCCCGGCCGGGTCGGTGTGCTCCGGGAGGCGTTCGACGTGGCGGGTGGCGGCGACCGGGGTGTCCCGGGCGGGGCCGCGGCCCAGGCCGCTGCCGAGCCAGTGCCGGACGGCGGGGCGGCCGAAGTCCTGGCAGAGGCCGCGGAAGCCGGGGCCCCAGAGGAAGCCGTTCATGCCTTCGGGGGTGCGCCAGAGGTAGAACGGGGCGTACTCGTTGACGGGCGCGCCGTCCTGGCCGCGCTCGCGGACCAGGTAGGCCTTGAGGCCGAGGCCGGGGTGGGTGTCGAGCAGGTCGCCCTTGTCGGCCACCCGCTTCCGGATGATCCCCATGTCGTAGTCGGCGGGGAGGGTGATCGTGTACTGCATGGCGTGCACGGGTGGTCTCCTCGGGTTGCGGCGTCGGACTCGCGGCTTCGGGCTCGCGGCACCGGGGTCGTGGCACCGGGCCCACGGGGGTCGGCCCGCCCGGCGGGTTCAGCCCGTCCGGCGGGCGGCGAGCAGGCCGAGGGCGCCGCGGACGGCCCGGTCGAACGGCTCGGCGTCCCCGGCCGCCCGGGCGAGCACGTAGCCGCCCTGGACCACGGCGACCACGGCCGCCGCGGTGTCCACCGGGTCGAGTCCGGAGCCGAGTTCACCGTCGGCCTGGCCCTCGGCGACCAGCTCGGCGATGCGGCCGCGCAGCCAGTCGAAGGTCTCGGCGACGGGCGTGCTCAGCTGCGGGTCGGCGATGACGTCCGGGTCCTGGGCCATCCGGCCCATCCGGCAGCCGCGCAGCACCTCGCGCTCGCGCAGCAGGTAGGCGGCGATCCGGTCGTAGGCGGTGCCGGGGCCGGCCAGGTCGGCGGCGGCGACGGCCCGCATCTGTTCGGCGCTGCGACGCAGGGCGGCGGCGGCGAGGTCGGGCTTGCCGGTGAAGTGGTGGTACATGCTGCCCTGGCCGACGCCGGCGTGCTGCTGGATGGCCTTGGGGCTGGTGCCGACGTAGCCGCGCTCCCAGAGGAGTTCCTGGGTGCTTTCGATGAGGCGGTCCTGGGTTGCCATGACGATCACTGTACATACCTGTAGGTACATCTGTACATACCTGTAGGTACAGAACGCCGCGAGACCGCGGCCCCGCCCGCGCGCGGCGCTCGATCCGGGCCGCCGGACTGGCAGGATGTCGGCATGACCTACCTTGCCGCGGATGAGCGCTACGCCACGATGACCTACCGCCGGGCTGGCCGCAGCGGCGTCCGGCTGCCCGCCGTCTCCCTGGGCCTGTGGCACAACTTCGGCGACACCCAGCCGCTGGAGGTGCAGCGGGCGGTGCTGCGCCGGGCCTTCGACCGGGGCATCACGCACTTCGACCTCGCGAACAACTACGGCCCGCCGTACGGCAGCGCCGAGCGCAACTTCGGCTACCTGTTCGCCCAGGACTTCCGCCCGTACCGGGACGAGCTGTTCATCGCCTCGAAGGCGGGCTACGACATGTGGCCGGGCCCGTACGGCGACGGCGGCAGCCGCAAGTACCTGCTGGCCAGCCTGGACCAGTCGCTGGGCCGGATGGGCCTGGACTACGTGGACGTCTTCTACTCGCACCGCTACGACCCGGACACTCCACTGGAGGAGACGATGGGCGCGCTGGACACCGCGGTGCGCTCGGGCCGGGCGCTGTACGCCGGCATCTCCAACTACCCCGCGGAGCAGCACCGGGAGGCCGTGGCGATCCTGCGCGACCTGGGCACGCCGGTGCTGATGAACCAGTCCGCCTACTCGATCCTCAACCGGTACGTGGAGGGCGGCGTCCTGGACGCGGCCGGCGAGACGCAGACCAGCCTGATCGCCTACTCCCCGCTCGCCCAGGGCCTGCTGACCGACCGTTACCTCTCGGGCGAGGTGCCGGCCGGGTCGCGGATGTCGGTCGGGCACTTCCTGAAGGAGGAGTCGCTGACCGGCGCCAAGCTGGAGCAGCTGCGGGCCCTGGCCAAGGTGGCCGAGCGGCGCGGGCAGACCCTCGCGCAGCTGGCGCTGTCCTGGGTGCTGCGGGACGAGCGGGTGGTGTCGGTGATCATCGGCGCGAGCAGTGTCGCCCAGCTGGACCAGAACATCGACGCGCTGAACGGCGGCCCGCTCACCCCCGGGGAGCTGGCGGAGATCGACGCGCTGAGCCGCTGAACCACCGGCCGGGGCCACGGTCGCCGCAGGTCGGCGGCGCGGCGGCCGTGACCTGCGGCGCACCGGGGCGTTGAACCGTCCGCACACGTCCTTCGAGACCCCGGGAGCCCCCCGTGCGGACGATCCTGCTGCGCGCCCTGGCGCGCTTCGCCCGGCAGTTGGCGCTGACCTCGCCGGCGCCGTTCCCGCTCCTACCGGGCATGCCGCCGCGCACGCCGACGGCGTTGGACGCCCCCGGCCGGTAGGGCCGGGCGTTCACGGCGAACGCCCGGCCCCGCCGGCGGTCACGCCACCGGCGTGTACTTGTAGCCGACCCGACGGACCGTCACGATGCTGTCGCGGTAGGCGGATCCGAGCTTGCGGCGCAGCCGCGCGACGTGGACGTCCACCGTGCGGCCGTCGCCGACGTGGCCGTAGCCCCACACGGCGGAGACCAGGTGGTCCCGGGTGTGCACCCGCTGCGGGTGCCCGGTCAGGTGCGCCAGCAGCTCGAACTCCAGGTACGTGAGGTCCAGCAACCGCCCGTCGACGTAGGCGTTCCGGCGCTCGACGTCGACGGTGATGCCGCGGCCGGCGGCGGGAGCGGCGCGGCCGGAGACGGCCGCGGCGGGAACGGCGGACAGCGGCGAGGCGCCGACGGAGGGCGGGCCGGCCGGCGCCGCCGCGGTCTCGGCGGGCACCAGCACCAGGTACCCGACCATCGGCTGACCGCCCGTGGCGCCCGACTGCGCACCGTACTGGGCGAGCAGGGCCTGCGGCAGCGCGCCCGGCGGAAGGGCGGCGACCACGGTGGCCCCCTCCGGCAGTGCGGCGAGCAGGGCCGGCGGGGCCTGGACGTTCTGCGGAGCCGCGGCCGCGGCGTGCGGGACCGCGGCGGCGTGCGGCACCGGCGCGACGGACGGGACCGGCGCGACGACGGACGGGTGCTGGACCGGCGGGTGCTGCGGGCCGGCCTGGTGCGGGCCGTGCCACCGGTCGGCGGTCGAGGGGACGGACCGGACCGCGCGCAGGTGCGGGGTCGCGGCGGGCAGGGGAAGGGCGGCCGTGGAGGAGGAGGACATGGTTCCGCTCATTTCGCGCGTGACGGACGGGGTGGAGTCGTCTGCGCGTCGACCGGGCGTGCTGCCGAGGGCTGATCCGAGGTCAGCGGGCGGACTGCCGGGACGCGCTGGGCGACTCCGGACAGGCGGCCTTGCCACCGGCGGCGGTGACGGGGGTGGCAGTGGGGCAGTCGAGGTTCACTGGTGCTCTCCGCGAAGCGGTTGCGGGAAACGGCGGTTGCGCCGGACGGGGGCGTCCGGTGCGGCCGGGGCGGCGGGGTGACGAAGCGCCGGTCGACGGAGCGTCAGGCGGTGTCCGGAGGTGACGCCACGGCCACCAGGGGCGCGCGGGGCGGCAGGCCGGACCGGCCGGGGCGCGTCTGTCGGTGCGTCCGTCGGCACGGACGGGGAAGGGCCCGGTCCGTCAGCGACAACAGGCGCTGCAGAACAGCGCGTGGTCGATGTACCGGCGGGTCGTCAGGGCCGGGGTGACCGGGGCGGGGACGGGCGCGGCGGCTGCGCGTCGCTGGTCGACGGTCATGGCCCTGCCCTCCCCCCTGCGTTGTCGCGCCCCACGGGCGCCGGTGCCGTTCCGAGGCGCCCGGCGACAGGGCTCGGGGCGGCCTTCGTCCACAGAGCCTTCCATGCCGGGCCGGTCAAGGCAACCTCCCGGACGCCGAACGTCCGCAATGCGGACGCCCGGATGAGACAAGGCCGGCCCGACGCCCGGTCAGACCTGGGCCAGGGCCCGCCGGCGCCGGTCGGCGGCGTGCTCGACCAGCGCGACCAGCACGTCCTTCCCGTCCTCGCGCCGGCGCGCGTCGCAGAGCAGCACCGGGACGCCCGGGTCCAGGTCGAGCGCGTCCCGGACCTCCTCGGGCGCGTAGACCTGCGTGCCGTCGAAGCAGTTCACCGCCACCACGAAGGGGATGCCGCGCTGCTCGAAGAAGTCCACCGACGGGAAGCAGTCCGCCAGCCGGCGGGTGTCGGCGAGGACGACCGCGCCGAGCGCGCCGCGGGCCAGCTCGTTCCAGACGAACCAGAACCGGTCCTGGCCCGGGGTGCCGAACAGGTAGAGCGCGAGTCCGGGGCGCAGGTCGATCCGGCCGAAGTCCATCGCCACGGTGGTGGTGCGCTTGGCCTCCACGCCCGAGGTGTCGTCCACCGGGCGGCCGAGTTCGCTCAGCTCCTCCTCGGTGCGCAGCGGGCGGATCTCGCTCACCGCGCCGACCAGGGTGGTCTTGCCCGCCCCGAAGCCGCCCGCCACCAGGATCTTCACCGCGACGCCCGGGCCGCCCCGCCAGGCGGGGTCGTTGGCGCTGCCGGCGGCAGCGCCGGCCCCCTGGGCGGTGGCGGCGGCGTTCGCGTGGTGGTCAGAGCGCACGGAGTCCATTGATCACGTCTCGCAGCAGGCGCTCGTCCGGCAGCTCGGCGAGCGGAACGGGTCGGGTGACGCTGATCAGCTCGGCGTCGTAGAGGTCGCCGAGGAGCACGCGCACCACGCTGACCGGGAGGTCGGTGTAGGAGCCGAGTTCGGCGACGGACAGCGGCTCGCGGCGGCACCAGGCCAGGATGGTCTGGTGCTCCGGGTCGAGCAGGTGCGCGGGCACGGCCCCCGCGTCCGGCCCGGGCTCGGCGGCGGTGATCAGCGAGATCAGGTCGAACAGTCCGTCCTCGACCGGCCGGGCGCGCCCCCTGGTCATCGAGAACAGCCGGACCACCGGCCCGGCCTCGTCGTCGAACCAGCGGTCGTCGACCGGGGTGCGCGGCACGAACAGGTCGACCTCGGGCTCGTCCCCGCCCGGGTCGTCCTGCTCGCTCGTCGGCTCCTCCTCCGCCATCAGGCCGCTCATCTCCCCCGCGGGGCGGCTTCGGTGCGCGGTTCCGCGGCCAGGTGCTCGCCGACCCGCTTGACCAGCAGGGCCATCTCGTAGGCGATCTGGCCGATGTCGGCCTCGGCCTCGCTCAGCACCGCCAGGCAGCTGCCGTCGCCGGCCGCGGTGATGAAGAGGAACGCCTCGTCCAGCTCCACCATGGTCTGGCGGACGCCGCCGACCTTGAAGTGGCCGCCGGCGCCCTTGGCCAGGCTGTGGAAGCCGGCCGCCACGGCGGCGAGGTGCTCGGCGTCCTCCCGTTCGAGGCCGCGGGAGGCACCGGTGGCCAGTCCGTCGCCGGACAGGATCACCGCGTGCCGCAGGGCCGCGACGCGCCCCACGAGATCGTCCAGGAGCCAGTTGAGGTCCCCGGCCGACTGCGTCGATGTGGTCATGAATCAGTTTCCTTCCGCTGGAGCGGGTGGTGCGGGCGGTGCCGGTACTGCGGATTCTGCGGGCGGTGCCGGTGTTGCGGGTGTTGCGGACAACCAGGGTGGTGCCGGTGGTGAGGGTTCAGCCGTCGGGGTCCGGTCCGCGCGCGGCACCGGGGGTGCGGGCGGCACGCGCCGGGCGAGCGGCGCCGTGTGGCGGTCTCGGTGACCGAGGCGGTCAGCACCGGGTGCGTCGAGACCTCGACGAACGCGCCGTAGCCGCCGCCGAGGAGCGTACGGACGGCCTCCT
>NZ_JBEYVJ010000055.1:0-34588 GCF_040643935.1 Kitasatospora sp. NPDC047058
CGTCGGCGCGGATCCGGTCGACGAGGTCGTGGTGGCCGGGTGAGGTGGTGACGCGGACCTGGTCGGCGCAGGCCAGCAGAGTCTGCTCGATGCCGTTCATGGCGCTGCCCGGGCCGATGGTGAGCTGGCCGAGGACGTCGGCCAGCTCACCAGGGCTGTCCATCTCGCCGATCAGGTCCCGGAGGTCGTCGAGGGCGGTGGAGATGTCCGCGAGCAGTGTCAGGGCCGCGGCGCTGCGCTCGGAGCGCTGCAGCGCGGGGTCGAGGTGGACGCTCCACTCGCCGTCCCGCAGCCACATCGCGGCCTCGGCGGCGACTGCCTGCCGGTCGAGGGGGCCCTCCGGGACGGACCGCCGGGCCGGGCCTCCCCCCGTCGCCGGGGCCCAGAATCGGAGCGGGGTGAGCAGGGCGAGCGCCTCGTCGGGTCCGTGCACCTCGACGCTGCCGTACGGGCCGCGGCGGATGGCGACCGGTCCGGGCCGGTGGCCGGTGCTCTCGTGGGGTGTGGACAGGTAGTGCTCCAGGAGGAGGGGTCACCCGGCCGGGGCGGTGGCTCGGGAGACGTCGGTGGTCCGAGATGGTGTGGCCGGCCGGGCGGCGGCCTGTTCGGCGCGCAGGACCTGCACGACGAGGGAGGATGCCGCCCAGGTCAGGGACGGTCCGGCGGGGACCGGCACGGGAGGTGGAGTGTCCACCGGGCCGGCGCTCAGTTCGGGTTCTCGGTGACGCGGTCCGCGCTGGTGGCGGCGGCGGCCAGCTCCGGCAGGTCGGCCGCGGCGGCCTCACGCTGGTCGATCCACCAGGACGCCTTGTCCAGCGTGCGCAGCTGCTGCTCGACGGCCAGCCAGCCGTCCTCGGTGAGCGTGCCCTCGACCACCAGGGCCTGGTAGGCGGCGGTCACCAGCTGGTGCCGGCAGCGCTCGCCCCAGGCGATGGCCCGCTCGGGGCCCTCCAGTGGTGGCATGCCGAACTGGGTGGCCCACTCGGCGGCGGCCTCCTGCTCCTCGGCGCGGCGGGCGGCGATCCACGCCTCGCGCTCGGCGGTGTCCCCCTTGCGCTCGGCGAGCCAGCAGTCGCGGCAGGAGCGGGTGGCGAGCCAACGGGCGTAGGAGGCCCGCTTGTCGGCGGGCCGGGAGGACAGGTCGTGATCAACTTCGTGTCCGCAGTCGTGCTCGACGGTCCACGTCTTCTTGACGGCCAGGGCAATTCTCCTTGTGGTTAGCGGGAGTTGGTGGTTCCGGCGGCCCACGCGATCCGCGGGTCGACGGCCGGGGTGGTCGCGGCGGTGGTCGCGGCGGCGGTGGCGTGCAGCGCGGCGGTGGAGCGCAGCCGGCCGCTGGTGGCGAGTGCGGCACGGGCGCGCGGGCTGGCCGGGCCGCTGGTGCGGGCGGTGGCCGGTGCCGCGGGGCGGGCCGCGACGGAGGCGAGGTCCTTGCCCGCTCCGGCGAGCACGGTGGTGGCCTCGCCGATCACCGCCTCGACCCGGGCGAAGTCGACGCTGCCCGGGTTCGTGCGGACCTGGTCCTCGATCGCCCGCAGCCGGGAGGCGATCTCGGCGCTCAGCGCCGCGCGGTCGTGCAGCAGCGCGTCCGCGCGCTGGTCGTCGCGGCTCGGGCCGGCCGGCGGGTGGACGACCGTGTTGAACGGGTCCGCCGCCGCGGGGGTGACGGGCCCGAGCACCGGGGCCTTGAACACCCGCGTCTCGAACGGGTCGTCGTTCTGCGCGACACGGGCCGGCGGCGAGGCGGGGGTGCGGTTCATCTCCTCGATCAGCCGGGTGGCGAACGGGTCCGCAGGCTGGTACGCGCCGCTGAGAGGCTCGAAGCCCAAGTCGGAGGCGACACGCAGCCCTTGGCCGCGCAGCGCGGCGACGGCGGCGGTGGCCCGCTTGTCGCCCTCGTACTCCGGCTCGTCCAGGACGTACAGACTCGGGTGCTCGCCGGTGCGGGCGAATCCGGCCTCGGCGAGCGCGTACGCGGCGGCCTGGTTGCTGTGCGGGTTGGTGGCGACGATGCCCAGGTGCGGGTGGCGGCCGATGTGGACGTCGAAGGGGCGGGGCTGAGCCGGGGCGGCGACCTGGACGACGGCGTCCGGGCCGGCGGCGCGGCTGGCGGGGCTGTCGAGGGCGGGCTTCGTCGCGTCGTTGTAGTCGAAGGCGGGGTCCGCGCTGACCTTGACGCCGGCGCGGCGCAGGGCGGCGGTGGTCTGCCGGGCGTGCAGGAAGATGTTCTGCTCGGCGCGGTCCAGGGCGTGCCGTCCGTCGGCGAGCTGGCGAAAGCCCGCGCGGGCGAGCAGCGTGTGGGCGGCCGGTGAGGCGTCGGGGCCGACATCGGCGACGACGCCGTACTGCGGGTCGCGGGTGATGGAGACGTGCTCGGGGGTGATGCGCTGCTCCTCGGGGCAGATGGCGGACGCGGTCAGCGGCGGGCGGCCGGTGCCGGCGGCGGGGACGTGGGCACAGCGGGTCGGGGCTGGTCGGATATGGCGGCGGTGTGCGCCGCGGTCGCGGTGAGGGCGGCGGCGGCCCGTGCCGCTGCCGAGGGGGCGAGAGTGACGGCAGTGCTTCCGAGGCCGGTCAGCTGGGCGGAGCGGGAAGTGACCGGGACTCCCATGTTCCGCAGAGTGGCTGCGAGTTGGGCCGCAGCCCTGGACTGGGCGATCGGGTCGGGCTCGGCCAGGGAGTAGCGCTCCGGTGCGTGCTGGAGGCCGAGGCGGAATCCCGCGTCGGCCAGGGCGTCGAGGACGGCCGGGTCGCGGCTGGCGGTGGTGACGGTGATCCCGGCGGAGGCCAGGCGGCGGAAGGTGACGCCGGCGGGCTGCTGGTGTGGCAAGCGGTGTTCTCCAAGGGGGGCTCGGTCAGCGGGCGGCAGTGCGGCGGGGAGCCGGTCCAGGAGGCAGCGGCGCGGTGGCCGGGGCGGCTGCCATCCGTGCCCGGCGCGACGGGCGGGCGGCCTGGGCGCGGGTGGCAGGCGGGTGGGTGGTGTCCCGCAGTTGCGTGGCCCGGAAGTCGCGGCGGGCCTGCGGCCCGTAGCCGATGGCCCAGTGGTCGGTGATGCCGAGGCGGCCGGTTCCGGTGTCGTGCCGCAGCATCACGTACGACGACAGGGAGTCGTCGTCTTCTGGTGCACTGCGGGCCAGCCACCAGCCGACATCGTCGAAGGTCTGCATCGCTTCCACGACGATGTCGCCGGAGAGCACCGCGCGGGCGAGGCCCCGATCGGCTGGGATCAGACGCTCTGTGGCGAGGGCGGTGCAGACGACTGACCAGGCCGCCTCCGCGGCGCGGGCGGCGTCGGGGAACGCGCTCTCGTCCTGCAACCACCGGTAGTGCTCGGACAGGTCGCCGTTGCGCTGCTCGGGGCGGTGCCAGTTGGCGACCGGCACCCGGGCCGCGACCAGTCGGTCGACGAGCCGCCCCGCCCTGCGGATCTGCTCGTGCGGTTCGACGCTCCGGCGCTGGTGCCAGCAGTCCAGCGCATCACCGCGCCTGGAGAATCCGGCCTGGTAGATCGCTTCGCGGGCGGGCTGGGGCACATGGCCGGTCAACACGACGAACTCGCCGTGGTCGTAGTCCCATCCGAAGGCCACCAGCCCGCCGGTGGTGCCGGGATCTGTCGTCGTGGGCATCGGATTCCCGATCAGCGACGCTGGGCAGCGGCGGGGACGGCCACCACGAGCATCCGGGTCGGGCCGGTGGCCGGGGGCGCCTCGGCGGCCTTCCGCTTCGCCGCCTCCTCGCGGGCCTGGAGCAGCCGCACCAGGTCGGCCTCCAGCACGTCGCGTTCCTCGGCCGCCTCCTCCAGCTTCTCCAGCTGCGCGTCCAGCTCGTCGAGGACGGCGTCATCCACGCGCCGACGGGCGGTGGCGACGTTGACCAGCCGCACGCGATGGAAGGACACCGCGGTCTCGGCGGCCACCAGCGCGCGGTGCGTGTCGAGCACCCGCGTGGTCTCCGCGTCCACCCGGGCCTGAGCGGCGGTCAGGGCGGTGATGCTCTGACCGAGAGCGGCCTCCAGTCGGGCGTCCTGGCGGGTGAGCGTCATGGTCGACATGCGTCTCCAAGAGGTAGGAAGGGCAACGGAGTTGGCGGGAACGGAAGGTCAGAACGGGGGTTCCAGGCCCGGTCCGGCGAGTCCGGCACTGATCACCGGGCGAGGCGGTCCCGCGGGGAGTGCGCCTGGGCGGCCGAGCACCACGGGGGAAGTCCGGCGGGCGGCTGCGGCCCGCCGGGCGCCGGGCACCGGAGCCTCGGCCGCGTACCCGTAGGAGGCCCACTCCGCGCGTGCGGAGGCGAAGGTGGTGTGGCGGCTGCGGCCGTAGTGGCCGCTGCCCTGCTCGGTGTAGAACACCGCCGCCTCCCCGGCACTGGGGTAGTCGACGAGCAGCTCGACCGACCCCTCGGGGTCCTGGTGGTGCGCGTGGATCACCAGGTGGCCGGCGGCGACGTCCTCGCTGACCAGGTGCACCCAGACGGTGCGGTCGCCGAGCGTCCGCGGCGGGCCCGGAGGCGCCGACGTCCCCAGTGGCGGTGCGGACTTGGCGCGAAGGCGCTGCTCGTCCGGGCTGTAGACCCGGGTGATCCCGTAATCGGCGGCGGCCAGCAGGCGCCGGGCGTCGCGGATCTGCCGCTCGGCGGTGGAGGCGCTCGTGTCCCGGCGGATGCGGTGCAGTCGCAGAGCGTCGTCGCGGACGAGGCCGGCCTGCTCCAGCCAGTACGCGCTGCGCCGGTCGGGAGGGTCGGCGACGATGGTCTGCCGGTCGGGCAGGTGAGCGATGGTGACGTGGGCGATGACGGCTCCTGGACGGTCAGCGGCGGTGGGTGCGGTCGGCCGGAGCGGGAGCCGCCGGGCCCGAGGCGGTGGGTGCGGCACCGACGGGTGGAGCGGCGCGCAAGCTGCGGGAGGCGGCGGCCCGGGCCCGGCCGCGGAGTGCGGTGAGCACCTTCTCGGGTGCGTCGGCCAGCGGCTCGAACGTCTCGATGAACCTCGGGCCGGCGGCACTCGCCGCAGCGGTGGAGGCGAACGTCTCCGAGAGGCTGACGATGCCGCCCTCGTCGACGATGTGCATCGACAGCCCTGCGCGGTGGTCGGTCACGCCTGCCACCAGGTAGCCGAGTTCGGAGGTGACGTAGTGCCAATCGACGGTGAGCCGGCCGGCGAGGACGCCCTCGTAGAACTCCCTGGACTCAACGGCCGTCTCGCGCATGGCAGCGGTGGTCTGTTCCTTGCCGCCGAAGTCCGTCGACGACCACGGCTGCAGCATGTCAGGGTGCGGGCCGGCGACCATCCGGGGATCGGGGAGCGCGCCGGGGGCGGTGCGGCCCCGCAGAGGGTGCGTGCGGTGGGTGCCGACGAGGTCGCCACGAGCGAAGCTGAGCCGGCGGCCGATGGTCTCGGTCTTCTCCGCGAGGTCGGCGAGCCGCTCGGCGACGTCTCCCAGATCCTCGTGCTCAGACGCCAGGTCGTCCGCCCAACTCGCTGCGGCTGCAAGAGCATTGTGCAGCGCGTAGAGGGCGCCGTCGCCGGGTGCGGAGAGCTCGGCCAGCGCCGCGGCCACCTCCGTGGTGGTCGGCGCGCACCGTACCTGCTCGGCCAGGGCGTTGATTCGGTCACCGAGACACTCGCCGGCATCGGCCAGCGGCGTATTGACCGGCGTGGACATCGGTTCGTAGAGGTCGACCGTGAACCCGGCCCGGCGCAGAGCCTCGGTCGCGGTGGAGGCGGCCTGGTCCCGCTGCTCGCGGGTGAGACCGGCCGGGAGCCGGTAGTCGGCTTTCTCCCAGGGGTCGGACGGGTGGCCGTAGATACTGGCCCGCCCGGGAAGGAATCCGGCGCGTTGCAGGATTCCGCCAGCGCCGAGGCCGGCCTGTGCGACGATGACGTTGCCGGGCTCGTTCAGATCGGGGTCGATCACCACGTGGAGCAGCCGCAGGCGGTCGGGCGTGATCATGCCGCTTCCGGGGCCGCGTGCATCCGCGCGTCAGTGTCGAACAGAGTCAACTCGTCACGGTGCAGCAGATGTTGGACCACGAAGCTCCGGCCGGCGACCTTCCACAGTCCGCGGCCCTTGCCGAGGGCGGCGATGGCTGCGGTCTCGACACCGCTCAGTCCGAGCAGTCCGGCGGTGGCGGCCAGCTGGTCGCTCTCCTGCCGGTAGATCACGCGGGTCGCGCAGTCGGTCAGCAGGCCCTCGGCGAGCGCCCGGGTCCGGGAGCCGGCATCGCCGGCCGACAACAGGTCGGACAAGCGGTGGATGATCAGCATGTTCGCGATGCCCAGTCCGCGGCTCAGCTTCCACTGGCTCTGCATGCGCTCCAGCAGGGCCGCGTGCCGCATCACGCGCCACGCCTCGTCGTAGATCACCCACCGGCGACCGCCGTTGGGGTCGCTCAGCGCCGCTTCCATCCATGCGGACGCGCAGGTCATCGCCAGCGTCAGCGCGGTGTCGTCGCCGGAGGAGCCGAGCCGGGAGAGGTCGATGGTCAGCATCGGGCTCTTCGGGTCGAACTCTGCGGTCGACGGCGCGTCGAACATCCCGGCCAGGTCGCCGGTGACCAATCGGCGCAGGGCGTGGGCGAGGTCCTGGGCGGCGGCGCCGACCCGCCGGGTGGGGTCGCCGAGCGCGGCGTCCAGGACGGCGGGCTGTCCGAGGACGGCGGCGACATCGCCCAGGAGCGGGACCTGGCCCGTGCGCGCGGAGCGGTCGACCACCGCGTCCAGGGCGATGTCCATCGCCGTGTACTCCATCGGCATCAGGTCGCGCCGCAGCACGGTGCGGGCCAGCGAGCCGAGCAGCAGGAGCCGGCGCTTGCGGACCTCGCCCGTCCAGTCCGCCAGGTCGACGCCCGCCGGTGGGGCCGGAGCGTCAAGGGGGTTGAGCCTCCCGGGGAGCCCGGGGCCGAGGGCGATGGTGGTCCCGCCGATCGCCTCCGCGACGGACGTCCACTCGCCCTTCGGGTCGCACGGCACGTAGACGCGGTAGCCGAATGCTGTGCTGCGCAAGGCGATCGACTTCGCCAGCGCCGACTTCCCCTGGCCGATCACGCCGGCGACCAGCGTGTTCGGGTTGGTGAAGTTCTCGACCTTGCCATACAAGGCGAAGGGGTCGAAGACGAAGCTGGCCTCGGCGTGGACGTCGCGGCCGATCAGGACTCCGGCGGACCCGAGGCCGCCCTCGGCGAGGAAGGGGTACGCCGCGCTTGCCGTCGCGGTGGTCATGCGGTGCGCGGGAAGGCGCAGTCGGCCGCCGCGCAGGGAAGCGGGGCCGGGACGTCCGGCGGCGGGGTAGGCGGGGAGGAGTTCGGCGTTCTCCTCGCGGCGGCTCTTCGGGCGCTGCGGGCGGCCGGCCTGGCGGGCGGTGCGGCGGGCGGCGGCGAGGTCGCGCTTGGCCTGACGGCGGGCGGCGCGGTCCGAGCGGGTCGGGGTGAACAGGGGGGTGGCACTGGCGGAGCGCAGAGGAACGTTTCTCCTGTCAGATGCGAGGGGCTGTGATGGGGGTGCCGCGCAGCTCGGAGGGGGTGGCGATCACCCGGACGCGGCCCGAGGTGGTGCTGTGGCGCTGGCAGATCACCATGTCCGGTGCGCCCTCCGGCAGTCGCAGCGCGCACGCCTCGCGGGTGGGGCGGCGTCCGTCGGCGCGCGGGGCGCGGTGGTAGGCGTCGTGGAGGGCGTCGCACGTCTGCCAGAGCCGGATGCGGGCGGCGTGGAGGTGGCCGGCCTCGGCCGGGGCGAGCGGCCGGGTGGTGCCGGTGTGGGAGTCGAGCAGCGCGAACAGGGCGACGCAGTGGGCGTGGAGGGCATCCAACTCGCCTCGTGAGACGGGTTCTTGCTCCGGAATGGCGGTGTGGTGGTGGACGTCGACGCCCGCGGTCGCGAAGCGCAGGAGACGGTGGTCGGTCGGCGGGTGGGGCACGGTCGGCCTCCCGTCAGGTTCGGGCGAGCGGCAGGGCGGCCTGCGCGAACGCCTCGGCCTGCTGCCAGCGCAGGAGTCGCGGGTCCAGGCCGGTGCCGGCGGCGGCGGTCTCGATCGAGGCACAGGCCCGGCGCAGCTCTTCCGGGTTGTCGGCGCTGACGACCACCAGGCCGGTCAGGTCGACGTCGGCGTGCCCGGAGATCAGCTCGCGCTCGTGCTGCTTGGCGTCGGCGTACTCCATGCTGTCGGCTTCGGAGTCGACCTGGCCCTTGCGGACCCGCTCGGCGGCGTCGGCGATGATGCTCGACTTGGTGCGCTGCACCGCCTTGAGCGCGGCATCCAGCGCCTGCGGGCCGTAGGTGAGGGAGAGGGTCCGGCGGGCGCCGCCGGCGAAAACGAGCGGGTGGAGGAACCCGTGGGTGACCTCGGAGCGGGGCCACTGCTCGATCCAGTACACCGCGTGGCAGGCGGTGTCGGTGGTGAGGCGTCCGGGTTCCTCGACGACCACGACGGGGCCGGCGGCGGCCGGGCCGGCGGTGGCCTCGCCGCTCTCCGACCACTGCTCAAGGTTGGCGAGCGCCTTCGGGTCGTAGGCCGATCGGATCACGGCGGCGATCTCGCCGGTGCTGAGCCAGCCGCGGGGGTTGAGACCGGCGTTGCGCAGCGACTGCTCGAAGCCGGGCACCAGCTGGGACAGGACGCTGAACGCGCCGCTCAGGCCGCCGCCGGCCTCGCCGATCAGGCGGCGGGCGCCCTTGAGGTCCAGGCTGATGGCGATGTACGCCTCGTGCGGGGCCGCGGTCGGTCCGGCGGCGGCGAGGAGGTCCTCGTAGACGGGGCCTGCGACCTTGGCGTCGGGGCGGCCGTTCTCCGCCCAGTACCGGGCGAGGGCGTCGCCGCTGTCGGGGACGGTGCGCTCGATCACCTGGACGGTGGTGATGTAGCCGGTGCGGGCGAGCGAGGCCAGGCATCGGCCCCAGGCGTTGACGTTGCCGGCCTGGGTGGAGGGGTCCAGCAGCGCGAACGCGCGGCTGGAGACGCGGATGACGGCGGTGAGGGTGTTCTTCTGCGGGTTGTGGATCGCGCCGAGCGTGCCGCCGGGGGCGGTGACGGCGCGCAGGCTGGCGTCGGTGCCGGGCAGGTGGAGCAGGCCGTCGCGGCGGGGCCGGGTGGCGGGCCGGGCGAGCCAGACGAGCTGGCCCTTGGCGCGGCGGAGGTAGTACCTGATGAGGATCGGGGCCCAATCTGCCACGGAGCGGCTGTGGAGGCGGATCAGGACGAGGGCGGCGGCCAGGGCCCAGAGCGGGGTGGCGAGGGCGGCGCCGGCGAGTCCGGTGGCGACCATGGTGGCCAGGAGCATCGCGCCGGCGGTGCCGACGACGGTGAGCTGGGCGGCGGTCAGCCCGAGCAGGACTCCCCGTCGGGATCGGCTGGGGAAGCGGACGGTCGGTGTGGGAAGGTCGGCCGACAGGGGCGACTCCTTCGGTCAGGGCGGGGGCACCGGCCGGGGCGGGCGGTGGCCCCGGCCGGTGCTGGTCAGGAAGTCGGCGGCGTGGAGGAGCCGACGGGGCTGCTCGGCGTGGCGGCCGGGCCGGTGGCCGCCACCGACGGGGTGGCGGGACCGGCGGCGGACGCCGACGGGGCGGCAGGAGCCTGGGCGCCGCTGCGGGCGGCGCGAGCGACACTCATCACGACCTGCGGCGTGGCGGACCCGCCCGAGGAAGCCGCGGCAACTGCGCTCGCGGGCTTGGCGGTTGAACCCTCGCCGGCTCCGCCCCCGGCGGACTGACCGGAAGCGGGGGCCCGGGAGATCAGCGGCTGGCCCTGGTCGCCGCCCGACTGGGCGCGGCGGGTGATCAGCGCCTTTCCGACCGCGTCGCCGCCGCCTCCGGAGGAGGTACCGGGGAAGCGGAAGGTGCTCTGCGACGGGGACGAGCCCTCGCCGGAGCCCGAGTTGCCGGAGCCGCCACCGGCCGGGGCGTCCTGGCCGGGCACCTGCGCCGGGCCCTGCGGGGCGGCTCCGCCCATCGCTGCTCCGCCGGCTCCGCCGGCACCCGCGGTCGCGGCCATTCGGGCGCCCTTCTGGGCGGTCGCGGCGCCGACCTGCAGGCCGGCGGCGGTGCTGCGGTGCAGGTCGTGGCCCTGCCCGCCGTCGCCTGCCCAGTGAACGAACTTGTAGATCGCCATCGGGCTGAGCAGCACCAAGGCCATGACGACGAGGCCGGCGATGATGTCGCTCAGGGCCTGGATGCCGTCCTTGGTGTCGGTCTGGCCGAGTGCGGAGACGCCGACGAGCATGATGATCGTCATGATCAGCTTGCTGAACACCACCGTGGCGGTGGCCTCGATCCACTTCCTGCGCCAGTCGCGGGTCGGCTCCCAGGCGCCGCCGGCCGCCGCGAAGGGGGCGAGCACGACGAGCACGAGGATCGTCACCTTGCGCAGGACCATCGCGCCCCAGTAGAGGATTGCTCCGGCCGCGCAGCCGAGCGCCACCAGCGCCGGGATCGCCCAGCCGAGCGGCGTCGTGATGCCGATCATCGAGACCTTGACCAGGCGCCTGACCGCGTCGTCCATGCTGGAGTTGGCGATCTGGAACAGCCCCCGGCTGAGGGCGTCGACCACGACCAGGGAGACGCCCGTGAAGGTGATCGCTGTCATCGCGAACAGGGTCGCCGAGACGGTCCCGGTGACGGCCTGGCCGAGCGCCTGGCCATCGCGCCTCCAGGCGGCGCGGATCAGCTGGAAGATGAAGGTCATCACGAGCATGACCAGCGCGATCGGCAGGATGGTCGCGTAGTTGGTGCGGAACCACTCCGCGCCGAGGTCGACGCTGGTGGTCTTGTCGACGGCGCGGGAGGCGAGGTCGACCGCGGACTTGGCGAGGTCGCCGGCGCTCTTGGCGACCCAGTTGCCGATGGAGTCGGTGACGGAGTCGCTGACGCCGCCGACGATGACGTCGCAGAGCAGGCCGGATCCGGGAATGTCGCAGAAACCGATGGGCGATCAGCTCCTCTGGTCGGGGTCGATGGGGAAGGAGGTCAGGGGTAGACGGTGGTGGCGATGGAGGCGAGCGCGCAGTCGCTGCCCGGCCGGCACTGGACGGCCAGGGTGATGGAGCGGTCCTCGGCGCCCCGGCCGCCGTCGTTCCAGCTGACGGTCTGCTTGCCGGTGACGGTGACGGCGTAGACGTAGGCGATGGTGAGCTGCGCCGGGTCCTTGCCGATGGCCTGCTGCCAGGCGGCGGGCAGGTGCGCCTCGGCGGCTTCGCCGGTGGCGTGCTGGCCGTTGTCGCGCATCCGGCTCCACAGGGTGGGGTCCGGCAGCTGGGCAGCGAGGGCGTCCGGGTCGGCGTACTTGGTCTCGCCGGTCAGCCAGCCGCGGAGGCCGGCCAGCTGCTGGGGCTGGGTGGCGGTGCGGGTGTCGTAGCTCCACAGCGCGGTGGCGAACGCCGTCGCGAACTTGATGGGGTCGCTGGTGTGCGGCGGAGCGGCGACCACGGACGCGCCCGGTGTCGCTCCGGCCGAGGGTGCGGGGCCGCCGCCGTGCGGCGGGGTGGTCGAAGTGGCGGAAGCGGAAGCGGAAGGGGTGGAGGGGGAGTTGGCGGCGCTCGGGGTGCGGTGGCCGCCGCCCGCCAGCCGGGCGGTGAGCCCGGCCAGCAGGGCGACGGCCACGAGCACGCCCAGGCCGATCAGCAGCCGGCGCAGCATGGTGGACTGGCCGGTGAACGGCGAGGACTTCGGCATCAGTGGACGCTGGTCCCCACCGTCGAGAAGAAGCTGACGATGCCGTTCGCGGCGCCCAGCAGGAGGGCGCAGCCCGCGGCGACCAAGGCGCCCTGCTTACCCTTCTGCTCGCTGCCGTGCGAGCCGGTGTGGTGGCCCCAGGCCCAGACGATGCCGCTGACGCAGAGCGCACCGACGACCGCGATGATCGCGAAGAGGTTGATGCTGCCCACGGTGGACTTCAGGACGGACAGGCCGGGCAGGCCGCCCTCGGACGGCGAGATGCCGGGGTCGTACGCCAGCTGGGTGGCGGCGTCGGCGAGATAGGTGAGCAATCACACTCCACGGCTAGAGGGGCAGGAAGGTGCGCGGGCGGGCCGCGCGGGAAGGGGGAGAATGCGCGAAGTGCGCTGAGATGGACGGCAGTTGCCGTCAGGGGGCGATGCGGCGGGCGGCGATGATGTCCGCCTTCCACGACGCGAGCGTGGAGATCTTGACCACGTCGCCCGTCTTGGGGGCGTGCACCACGAGGCCCTGGCCGATCGCCATGCCCACGTGCTCCGGCCCCTCGGGGCCGGGCCGGGTGTACAGCAGGTCGCCCGGGCGGATGGCATCGACGCTCACGCCGGTGCCGTTGTGGACCTGCTCGTAGGTCCGGCGCTCGATGGAGATGCCGCCGGCCTTGTACGCCTGCTGTGTCAGGGACGAGCAGTCGCAGCGGCCCATCGGGTCCTGGCCGTGCGCGTCGGTGCAGGTGCCGCCCCACTGGTAGGGCGTGCCCAGCTGGCCGAGGGCGAACTTGATGGCGTTCTGCACGGCGGGCGGGACGTCGGTCGGGATCTGGTAGCCGGCCGGCAGCACGCCGGGCGGGATGATGCCCCAGTTCGTTCCGTCGCCGCCTCCGGTACCGCAGCCGCTTGGTGTGGCCGGAGCGGACGGACTGGGCGACGGGTTAGCGCCCGGCGAAGGGGTAGGCGCGGGGGGCGAACTCCCGGACAGAACCTGGGAGATGGCCTGCTGCAGGGCCGTCGACAGCGGCTCCCACTTGGCGTAGGCGTCCGGATAGCCGGACCGCTGGACCTTCTGCGCCGCCACGGTGAGCGGCAGCTGCTCCCAGCCGGGAACCTCCAGCAGCGCCTTGTAGAACCGGGTCGAGGCGTACACCGGGTCCTGGATCTGCTCGGCCGTGCCCCAGCCCTGCGACGGGCGCTGCTGGAACAGCCCCAACGAGTCGCGGTCGCCGTAGGACAAGTTGCGCAGGGTCGATTCCTGCAGCGCGGTTGCCAGCGCGATGACCTGCCCGCGGGCGGACACGTTCATCGAGATGCCGGTCGCCACGATCGTCTTCGCGAAGGGGATCTGCACGGCCGGGTTGTCCAGCCCGGCGACCGGGCCGACCTGCCCGGTCGCGCCGTCAAGGATCTTCTTGACCTGGGCGGCGACGGCCGCGCTGTCCACAGGCTGTGGACCGGGGCCGGGGGTACAAGTGCCGGACTTGGTGGAGTCGTTGGCGGTGACGGCCAGGGCGGGGAAGGCGATGGCGAACGGAGCCAGGAGCAGGCCCGCGAGGCCGCCGCCGATCCACTTCTGCCAGCTCATCGCGTCCCCCGAACGTCACCTCCGGCCGGGACGGAGCGAGGGTCCGGGGGGCGGGGATTGGGCATCCGCATCCGTGCGGTGAGGGCGAGCAAGGCGGGGACTCCTGTCGGATCGTGTGGCCTGGTGCGGGGCGGGGCCCGCTCCACCCGGTGCGGGCGAGCGGGCCGGCGAGAGCGGCAGCAAGCCGCGCTCGTAATCTCGAAAAAGGCATGGGTGTCCCCTGGAATGGCGGGTTGGAATTCGCTTGCGGTGGCCGAAGGTATCGAATCGAGGGCTCGCGACCTAAAACGGCATGGGCCCTGCGGTCCGGGATATCCAGTCGGCAGGCCCGGAGGACGCTAGTGCCTTCTCGACTCGCGACCAAAAACGGGCTTCTGGTCGCCGGTCAGGCATAAGCCGGTGTTCCTCCGGGGTGCCCCACCGTAGAACCGGACCGGCTCGGAACCTAAAACGGGATATCCGGGCCGGTGGATCTGCGGGGGCGTGGCAGACGATAGGCGCAGTACGGCTCGCAACCTAAAACGATCTTCGCAGGGCTGGTCGGGGGTGCGTTTTAGGTTGCGAGCCCTCTCTGGGCTAGGTTCCTGACGCAGCCGCAGCCCGAGCGCTCCGGAGCCGCCTTGCCGGCCTCCGTCCACCAGCCGAAAGGCCAGGTCGCCCCGCCTGTTGCCGCCGCTGCCCCCTATCCCCGACCAGGAGGTCAGTCCGCCCCTTGCCCTACGAAATCCACCAGGGCGACGCCCTCACCCGGCTCGCCTCGATCCCCTCGAACTCCATCGACGCCGTCATCACCGACCCGCCCTACAATTCGGGCGGACGCACCGCCCAGGAGCGGACCGGGCGAACGGCCCGGGAGAAGTACACTACCGGCGGAAAGACCGTCCCCGCCGATTTTCCCGGCGAGAACAAGGACCAGAGGAGTTACACCTACTGGCTGAGCCAGCTCCTCGCCGAGTCCTATCGCGCGACCAAGACCGGCGGTGTCGCCCTCGTTTTCACCGATTGGCGCCAACTGGCCGCAACCAGCGACGCGCTGCAGGCCGGCGGCTGGATCTGGCGCGGCGCACTCGCCTGGTACAAGCCTGCCGCCCGGCCGCAAAAGGGCCGTTTCACCCAGCACTGTGAATTCGTGCTGTGGGGAAGCAAGGGCCCCATCGACGGCGACGCCCACCCCGTCTACCTCCCGGGCCTTTACACCGCCTCCCAGCCGCGGGCGGGCCGCGTCCACATCACCCAGAAGCCCGTCTCGGTGATGCGTGAGCTGGTCAAGATCTGCCGCCCGGAGGGAACCATCCTCGACTTCTGCGCCGGCAGCGGCAGCACCGGAGTCGCCGCCCTGCTGGAGGGCCGCAACTTCGTCGGCGTGGAGGCCACCCCGCACTACGCCGGCATCGCCGAGCAGCGCCTCTCCGAGGCCGAGCGGCAGATCGCCGAGGGCGCCACCGACCCCGAGGCCGTGGACGCGGCGCACGCCGAAGCCTGATTACCGGCAGCCGGGCCGCCGCCACTACGGCGGCCCGGCTCCGCCCGAGCCCTAAGGAGAGTTCCTGAGCACCCCCGCCCCCGACCTCGAAGTGGTGGTCACACCAGGCCACTTGGCCGGACCGGGCGACGCCGAGGCAGCCCTCGCCCACTTCCTCGAAACATCCCCCACCTGGCACCGCTACAGCCCGGGGCAGGACACCACAGTTGCCCTGCACGAGTCCCTCCTCGCCGCGATCGAACTCGACCACGACACCACCGCCGGCCCCCGCTGGACCATCGCCGCGTACGCCTCACCCGTCGGCAGGCGGACCTGGAACGCCACCTTCTGCACCCGCACACCCGTGGAGGTCGTGACCGCGGTGGCCGAGCGCCTCTCCCACGCCCTGACCGCGACCTCCGAGACGGTGCGCGACGAACTGCTGTGGGGGCGCCGGTCGCTGGACAACACCATCGCGGCCGACCTGGAAGCCGCCGACGAACCATGGTCGCGGGAGACCAGCCCCGTCCACGGCGTCTACAGCTACACCCGACCCGACGACACCGCCGGCATCGCCGTCAACCACAACATCGGCGACATCCGCGGGATCGGGCCGACCGTCACCGTCTGGGGCGGCCCACGCGGCTACCCCGGCGAACGCTGGCACGCCGCCTTCACCGGCCACACCCCCAACGCCCTCATCAGCGCCGCGCTCGACGAGGTGGTCAACCCCCTGCCGACGCTCCGCCAGCGCCTCCAGATCCCCGCCGCCAACCGCACCCAGGTCCATCTCGAACCGGGTCCGCGCCGCAACCTGCCACCTGGGACTGGGCAGCAGTCCGCCCGCGAAGGCCCAGGCGAGGCACCAGCCGAGCCCGAGCCCGAGCCCGCCGGCCCCAGCTCGCCGGACCCGAACGCGGTCACCATCCGACGCACCGACGAGGGCACGATCGTGGCCAGCGGCGGGGACGCGCACACCGCCTTCCTCGTCGGCACGACGGGCTTCGCGCCCACCCCCGGCAGCCCGGACCACTACACCCTGCCCACCGGCCACCAGCAGTACGAGGAGAACGAGATCGCCACCGACACGGCCGTCCTCCTCGCCACCGCCGGGTACGACGTCACCCTCGACCCCACCCTCGGCGTCCGCCCATCGCCACCGCCCTTCATCGCGGTCACCGGCGACCGCCTGCCCAGCAACACCGCAGAACAACTGGCCGAGCGCATCGACGACGTCACCACCCACCTGCTGCGCGCCACCGATCCGGCCGAGGCCCGCAGGGTCGCCGGCGTCATCACCGGGGAGGGCGGCGTGCTGGACCGCAGCACCCGAGCCCTGCGCGCGGCCGGCGGCTGGGCCCTCCACCACCGCGTCGGCGGGGACGCCGGAGAAGCACTCCGGCTGACGGCCGAGATCGTCGCCTCCGGCCGGGAGGCGGCCGACCATGCCGTCGGCCGCCTCGGCACCGACCGCTCGCCGCGATCAGCCGCAGCCCGCGCCCGAACCACACCAGCCGCCCCAGTCGCACTTCCCCCGGCCACCGACCGGCCCGCACACACCGAAGTGCCGGGCCGCGAGGGCCCACCGCCGAAGTCCCGCTGACCACCAGCACCGGACCCCCACCGAGCCCGCCCACGCGCTCCGGCTCGCCCAACAGATCCCCTAGGAGCTCAAGGTGAACATGGACATCGTCCCCCTGGAGTGGCGGGCCGCCACACCGACGGGCGAGCGCGCCGCCGCCGCGCGCCGACAGCTGCTCGACGGTAAGGCGGCCCCGGCCAACGCGCCCTTGCCCGCAGGAGCGTCTCGAACGCGGGTGCCCTCGCACCGTCGGCGCACGCTGTGACCGGCACCTGGGGGCGGCCCGCAGCTGACCGCGTCGCAGAGCTGCGTGCCAGCGCTGAGCGCTACGGCGACCACCAGGCCGCCGACTTGGGCGACTTGGACCTGCTGAACGAGGCGTACGAGCGCGTGCTGCGCGAGCAGATCGACACCCACGACCGGTACATGACCCTGCTCACCTCGCTCCGCGGTCACGACGCGGCCGTCCGCACCGCCGCAGTCGCGAGCTTCCGGGAGGGCGCCGACCGCTACGCCCTTCACCTCGTGCGCCAGCACATGCGCCCGTACGACGAACTCGTCTACCGGGTATCGCAGTTGTCCGACCACCCCGGAGCGCGGCAGTTGGAGGACCTGCGGTCGGTGGCTGTCAGGGTGAAAGCCGGCCTCGCCGACCAGGACCCACCCGAGGAGTGGATCGACCCCGGCGACGCCAGGCACACCCTTCGCACCCTCGGCCACGTCGTCAGCGTCCTCGACGGCCGTGAAGGACTGGACGCCACCGAGGTGCTCAACCTGGTCAAGGCCGCGCTCAACGACGGATCGCTTCACGACCTGTTCACCGTCGCCGACCGCGGCGAGCGCCCCGGCGAGGACACCCCGCCCCCCGAGTTCGTCGGCCCCGGCTGGCAGCCGCTCCACCGCACCCTGTGGCACTACCAGGAGGAACCCGACCAGGCCCACGTCAAGGCGTACCCACTCGGCGGCGACTGGTACCTCGACCTGTGGTCGAGCAGCGGATCGCTGCTCGCCTGGGGCGCGGCCCCCACTGACCAGGTCGCCGCGCTGGCACCCGCCCTGACCGCCCAGGCACCCGGCTGGGCCGCCAACCGGAGCGACTACGCCTGGCGCCGGTTCACCGAAACCGCCAACGCTCTGCAAACCCGTCCCGCCCCGTCCGCCGCCGACGCGCAGACCGGTGTGTCGCGCACGAGCGCAGCCAGGGCAACAGCGACGCGGCAAGGCCGAGTTGCCGACATACCCGCTGCTCGTCAGACCGCGCCCTCCGCGGCGGCTCACCCAACGCGCTGACCGGGAAGAAGCCGGTGCGCCGGACCCTCGGCCACCTTGTCGAACCACCCCCTCCGCGTCCATCCCCACGCCCACCCCCGCCGCCGTACCCCAGCCCTGGGTGGCATAGCGGCGGTGAGCACCCCGAGACCACCGAGGGAACAGCTTTTGACGACCACCGTCCCCGACTGGGCCAAGAAGGCAAGCGACCAGCCGTGGCTGCAGGTCAGCATCGCCCCGGCGCTGTACGCCGGCCCCACTCAGGACACCGAACGCGCGATTCGCCCCCTCGTCGACGCGGGAGCGGTCCGCCTCGACGACGGCCATGGCAACCAACTGATCATCTCCCCGGACAGCCGGGTCCGCCTCGGCGTCGAGCCGGAGACCGACAACACGATGTGGAAGGTCGCCGTCCACGAGAGCCCGAACCTCCCAGCCCTGTGGACCGTCACCCTCACGGAGAGCACCCCGGTCGAAGTCGTGGAGGCCATCACCACCGACCTGGCCAACCGGTTGCGCACCGGTGCTCGTCTGTCAGGGGGCGCCGACGACGACGAGTGGCCCACACCTCTGCACGCCCACGGGTGGACCCTCGCCTGGGACGCGGCGACACAAACCAAGACGGCGCGCTCCGAGCGCCACCCGCAGAGCACGATCGTCCTCAACGCACGGGACCACCTGGGCCCGGACGAGTGGGAGGAGGCCGAAGACGCCTTCTGGAGTATCAACGTCGCCGGCGACCACGACGGGTGGGCTGCGGCGGCCAGCATCTCCACACCGGACCAGATCCTGTACGCCATGGTCAGCGCGATGCTCGCTCCCGCCATCCGCGACATCGGAGATCTCAATGAGCTGGCCGTCAGCGCGTCCCTCGCCGGCTCCGCCGAACTGACCGAGCTCTCCTCCAGCCCGACACCGCAGGGCGCACGCCGTGCCCAGGCGGCCAGCGCCCGGAGTCGCCTGCACTCCCCAGTGGGAGAACCGTTCGCGCAGCCGGCCCCGGCACCACCCGCCGCCCGCCCCGCCACTCCCGGCCCCAGCCGCTGACAGTCCCCGAGGAACCCTCATCCCCGACACCACGATCGACGTCACCCCGGCCTACCTCGCCGGGCGCGAGCACACCAACAGGGTCTTCGACCGCCTCGCCCAGCAAGGCTGGGGCCGCAGCACCGACGACGACCTGGACCAGGAATACGCCTGGAGCCCGAACCACCGCTTCCGCATCGCGGACGGCCAGCTCGACCCTGGCGCCGCCTGGCGGATCACCGGAGCACCGGAGGCCCTCGACGTACCGGCCTGGATGGCCGGCTTCTCGACCGAGACCCCGCCCGAGATCATCATGGCCGTCACCGACGTACTCGCCCGCACCGGAAGCACCCCCGACTGGACCGGCGAGTCCCACCCCGCCCTCCAGCAGCCGACCGACCGGCGGACCCTGATCCGCACCCTCACCGACGCCGGCTGGCGCAGCACCTACCGCGCGGGCGTGCTCGACCTCGAAGCTCCCGACGAACTCGCCCGCGTCCAGCTCCGCCTGGACCCGCCTGGCGATCCGGACGACCTCATGGCCCACCCCCACCTGTACGTGGAGATCGGCCCGCGGGGCTCCGGCGGCTACCCGCCCTACTGGCAGGCCATGGCCACCACCAACGCCCCCACGGTCGTCGTCGACGCCCTCGCCCAGGCCCTCACCGACCCCACGCCCCTGCAGCGGGACCGGGACTGGATGGACGAAGAACTGCTCGCCCGCCTCGGCCACCGGACGGAGGCCGACCCCGCCAACGTCAGCCTGTACACCGAGACGGACCTGCGCGAAGCGGCGGCCGAGCTGTGCGAGGAGATCCTGGAGGGGATCGAGTACTTCGACAACATCTCCGAGTGGTACATGGCGGGCCGGGTCATCCCCAGCAGCCGGAGCGGCACTCCGACGACGTGGGGCCGACTTCCCTCGGAGCAAAGGGCCCTGGCGTGCTTGCTGGTGGAAGACATGGTCATCGCGGCAGCGGCGAGTTCGCCGGCGCTCCTCGGTCTGGACCTGGGCGCCAACCTCGACCCGCGGACCGCAAGCCGAAAGCCGACACCTCCCCTCACCACGGCGCTGAACGAACTCCCCTTCAACATCGGGGACCTGGAGGACGCGGCAGCCGTGGTCGCTGCGGTGGTGATCAACGGGGTGGATCTCAGCGGGATCGCCGATATGCTGCACGACCGGCCGGTCGGCGACGGCACCACGTGGACCTGGGGATCGCTGCCGACCGCCGAGCACGAGCAGGCGCTCCACGCGGTCGACCGTCTGCTGACCGGGGCCGCCGCGCGCACCCCGGAGCTCTTCGCCCCGGACTTCCGGCCCGCGCCACTGGCCCTCGTCGCCCCGGTCTACCTCGCCGGCCCCGGCCACGACCGCACCGCCGCGGCCAAGCCCCTGACCGAGCGGGGCTGGACCACCGAGAAGCAGGGGAACACCACGGTGTACACCAGCCCGTGCCAACGGCTGCGCGCCCAGTCGGCCACCGACGAGACGGGCACGAGCTGGACCGCCTCCTTCACCTACCTGCCGAGCGGCGAGGAGGTCTGGCAGGCCACCGCAGACCCCCGCACCCCGCCGGAGATCGTCACCGCCTTGCACACCGCGCTCGCCGCCAACCCGGACGAACTGAGCCGGCCCGCCAGGAACACCGAGGACGGTCTCGTGCCGATCATCGCCGCAGGCTGGCACGACAACAGCACCCGCGAACACCTGATGTGGGACGCACCGGACGGCGAGATGGCCAGCGTCTACCGCTGCACCGCTCCCGCCGGGCAGATGTTCGTCGGGGAGAGCCGCGCCTGGCAGATCAGCGGCGGCAAGCTCGGTCCGGGCGAAGTCGAGGGCTGGAACATTGAGATGTCGGAGAACATCCCGGCCCCGCTCCTGGAAGCCGTCACGGCCGCGATGGCCGACCCGGCACCGGTGGCCCGCCTCGGCCGTGACCTCACCTCCGAGCACCTGCTGTACCTCGACGTCCATCCCCTCGTCCCCAAGGCGGCAACCGGCCCGTCCGCGCGGGCCCTGGCCGCCCGCACCCGCGTCGTCCTCTCGCCGCCGGCATCGAACGCCACCGGCTCGACCGCCGCCTCCAACCCGCCCGACCCCGTCCGGCAGCCCGCCCGCTGACCGCCGAGACCCGCCTGCGAGCCCACCGGCCAGGCCCTCGACCAACCCCCGCCCGACAGGAGCGCCCATCACCGACACCAGCTTCGACGAGCTGCTAGACCTCGACGGCCTGAAGCCGGCCACCAAGGACGACGCGGCAGCGGAGTACGACAGTGCCCTGAACGCGGCCTGCTACAGCGTGATATCCCAGCACCACGTGTACGGTCGGCCGACGGACAACGGGGTGAGCAGCAGCTACCTGGTGGTACGCGACGACTTGGCCGCCGACCATGTGCTTGATGACTCGCACTACGTGGCCATCCACATCCGGCGGGACCGGGCCGCAGGGCTGTTCCGCTACGAGAGTTCGCCCCACCCCCTGCCCGTTCTCGCCCAGCACTGGCTCATCCAGCGCGGCGCCGATGCCGCCGCCATCGCCGCTCTGGCCAGCCACTGCAGCGTTCCGGCGAACGCGGAGACCACCGCGCTGGAACACCGGATCCGTTCCAGCGGCACCGGGCTCAGCAGCGACGCCTCGTACACCAGGAACCGGACCTGGGATCCGGGCTGGAAGCCGGGGGAGGCATGGCGAGGGGACGAGCACCTGGTGCACGACTGGTACACCTGGGTGATCCTCGACGATGACCTGGCTCCGCCCGGCAGCCCCGTCCGGGTGCTGTTCGAGGACGCCGACTACCCCGCCGGCACCTACACCCTCACCGAGGGCAGCTTCCCCGATCGCGAATCCGCCCTTGAGTGGACCCACGATCCCCGGCAGCCCCTTCCACCCGCACCCGCGGTCATGCCCGCACCGGCTCGGCCCGCAGCCGCCACCGCCCGTACCACCGGTCGGCCGGGCCCAAGCCTCCCGGACACGGCCCCAGCGCAACCGGAGAAGCACACCCGGGGCCGGGCTCCCGGCCGCTGATCATCACCCGCACCGTCCTGCCGCAGGAGGCCCCCATCGCTGAACGACGCACGAAGGTGGTCCCCCGCCGGCTGGCCGGCCCCGGCAACCCCGGCTCGGTTTGGTCCGCCCTGATCCGTCGCGGCTGGCAGCCGGCCGACTGGCACCCGGAAGGAACCGGACTGGTCGCCCCCGAATCCGACCTCATCCTTGTCGCCGCTGAGAAGGACGACCAGGCGGTGTGGAAGATCACCGCCCACCCGGGCGGCCCGCTCCGCCCGGCGCGCTGGAGCACGTGGCTGTCCCGCAACACGCCCGCCGAGATCGTCGTGGACACCCTCACCCACCTCACCACCGTCCGGGCGCGCGACCCCCTCATGGCACTCGAAGGCCCCCACCACGTCCACGACCTCTTCACCGCCGCCGAGCGGGCAGGCTGGGAGGAGGACGTCCACAACGGGCAAGTGGCAACCCTCGACTCTCCCGACTTCGGCCCGGAACAGATCAGCGTCTGGCACAGCATCGACGGCGACTGGTACCCGTCGAACGTCCCCGCCGTCCCCGCCACCGGCATCACCGTCGGCGGGCACCTCCACGAGAACGACGAGGCGCACATCTGGCGGGCGGAGTTCTCCCGCCTGGCCCCGGCACACCTGGTCACCGCCGTCCTGCAAGCCTCGCTGTCGCCCAAGCCCGCTTCCCGGCGACCGAGCGAGATCCCCGACCTCTACCGGGCCACGGTCACGACGGCCATCCCGGAACCGACCGACAGCGCCACGTCACCAGGAAGCCCGTCGCCGCATGAGCCGAGTACGGCCTCCATGCCGTACTACGACTGGGACTTCACCGACGACGAACTCGGCAACCACACCTTCCACAGCCCGTGCCGCCGGGTGACCATCCTCGACACCCCGGAAGACCGCCACGACGTGAAGTGGACCAGCCGCTGGGCCATCACCGTCAACGGTGACGAGCGTCCGAGCTGGAACGGCAAGCCGACAAGCGTCAGCTGGAAGGCCGCCTTCACCTCCCACACCCCGCCCACCGTCGTCGCCGCCGTCGCCGAGGCCATGAAGGAGACGCTCGAAGACCTGGACACCCTGGAGGTCCGGGACGACTTCGAGAACAGCCCCGAGCCCTCGTTCGTCGCCTACCGCCCCTACCGGCCCGACCCCGTACCCGGCTCGCGCGACCCCGACCTCGCCCACGCTCGACTCCGCCTCCAGGGCTGGGAGAGGACCGACCGGCCACGGGCGACAGCGAGCCGAAGCCCCGACGGCGAAGTCGAGCTGTGGTCGGTCTCCACCACCGAACCCAGCACCCTCGACGTCGTGCCCGCCCCCGCGAGCTGGACCCTCGACGGCGGAACCCCACCGAACCTGTGGACTGCGATGTTCAGCCCGGCCACACCGACCACCCTCGTGCTCGCCGCCGCCGGCGAAGCCGCCCGGCTCACCGCCACCGCCGAGCAGACCCCCGACCGGAGCAGCACCGCCCGGCGCGTCGACGCAGCCCGCCGAACCTCCTCGAACTCCCCGCCCTCCATAACGCTTCCGACACCGACACCCGGCCCGGCCACGCCGACCAGCACACACCGAGCCCGCTGACCCGATCAACCCCGTACACCACGGCAGAGAAAGCACAAGGGAGAACGGCCTGACCACCACCGCCCTCGACACCATCGAACGGATCGCCCGCGCCGCCGCCTACCCGCCCACCCAACGGATCATGATCCGCGGACTCCTCGACACCCCCGGCGCGTACAGCGCCCTCGCCGCCGCAGTCCGCCGAGACGACCTGCGCCCGACCGCGCTCGCCGCCGTCCGCACGATGGTCGAACAGGCCATCGACGCCGGCCAGCCCTGGCCTGCCGAAGCAGCCCGCTGGCTCAGCCGTGCGAACGCCGACTGGCAGACCAGCGCTGCCCTCGCCAATCAGCTGACCTGGTACGCCCGCAGCCGGAGCAACAGCGCCCTCCTCCACATCACCGGCACCGACCACCTCATCCAGCCCGGTACCGACCGCACCCACGCCCAGGCGCTCCGGCACATCCACCTCGCTGGCATGCGCTTCGACTTCCGGTGCCGCAGCATCCAGCAGCTGGTCGAGCAGGCCCCGGTGAGCGAGCGAGCCCGCTGGGATCCGTACACCCGTGCCCTCGCCGCGTTCGCCCTCCTCGGAAGCTCCGCGCCCAGCGCCCTCGACGCCATGAACCGCAGCCTCGCCGAAGCCGGCGACAACCCCCAGGTCTGCCACGCCCTGCTCCACGGGCTCTGGCTCGGAGACGAACTGCCCGACCAGGCCGAGCGGATCCTGGAGCTGGCCGCCTGGCCCAGCTTCCACGACGACGACCCGGTCATGCTCTTCCGCACCGCCACCGCCTGGCGGACCCTGGGCCGTCGAGCCGAAGCTCTCGCGGCGATCGACAGCGCCCTCGAAGCCCTGCCCCCGAACCAGCCCGACGTCCACGCCGACTTCGTCCGCGAGCGCACGATCATCACCGCGCTGGCCCGAGAGCCGCGGCACGACCGCGGCCACTGACCCTGCCCGACCCCGGACCTACACCCGGAGTCCCTACCTGACGAAGAGGACCACCATCGAACAACCGAACCCCCAGGACCGTCAGCCGACCGTCCCGGACCCGCGCCTTGCCGGAGGCGAGGAAGTCCGCACGTACCAGCGCGAGCTGAGCCGCTGGGCTGCCCGCCGCGCCACCGTCCAGGAAGCCCTCAACCCACCAGGAGGCCGGCGGACGAACGAGCCGCCCGCCGCCCCACCCCCGTCAGCACCCCGTCCCCGCCGGCGCTGACCACGCCCCGAACCTCGGAGGCGCGCCGCAGAGCACCCAGGTCAGCCCTGCAAGGGGGCGGGATTTCACCGAAAAACGGCGATGGGCCGCGCCCCCTCCAAGGGGGGGCGGCCCATCGCCTTGATCGACTACGCGGCAGCGCCGTAGCTCGTACGCAGCAGCGGCATCGATCGGTCGAGGTCCTCGACCGAGCCGATCCGGACCTCCAGCTCGCCCGTCCCGAGGTGCCCGATTCTCCGGACGTCCCGGGTCCAGCCCGGCACCAGCTGGACCGTCGTCGGGTCGACGCGCAGGAAGACGACCAGAGCTTGCGCCTGCGCCAGCACTCTGACACAGGCAAAGTTCCGCCGGCGGCGGTAGGCGACGTAGTGCTGCAGCGGCACGGTGTGGCCCTCGCCCAGGTCCAGCAGACGCGCGTCAAGCTCTTCGTACAGGCTGCGGACCTCGGCGCTCGCCTGTGCGAGCACGTCGGTGACCGTCCGGCGGCTGACCGAGACCGGCCGCGCAAGACCCGACCCTGCTCCCGGCACGGCGCCGCAGCCGCCAGCGACCGAAGCCGCCAGCTCCAACGTCACCAGGTCGTCGCCGTACCGCCGGTAGACGACCATGTCGATTCGGTGGTGGGACATCCCGGCCGCTGCCAGGTCGTAGCGGGTGAAGTCCGCCGCGATGCACACCACCCGCGGGTTGCTCCAATCGACCTGCTCGGCGACCTCGGCGCCGAGCCGCTGCTCGACGAGCGCCTCGAACTCGGCGCGGTTCTCCACCAGCCAGGAGAGGTAGAAAAGCCCCTGCGCGAGCACCGACTCGCTGCTCGTGCGCTTGTACTCGACCACCACCGGGCTGCCGTCCTCGTCCAGACCGAGGCTATCGATCCGGCCCCGGTGCACCGGACCGGTGGAGTACTCGCTCGCCAAGAAGCGGACACCGCCCAGCATCTCCTCCATGTTCGCCTCGACGAGAGCCTGGAGGTGACGCTCCAGCTCCACGGTCTCGCCCTCGACACGACGAACATCCCCATCAGAAACGCGGAACACCTGCAGACCCGCCACGTACCCCCCAGTACCCCATTCACCGGACCGCCCGGCGATGGACCGGTCAAGATACATGCCAGAAGTCGGACAATCTAGTGCTTGTTGCGTTTATCGCACTTTGCTCCGACAGGGAATAGAGGGGCCGCGGGTGGGTCACTGTTCTCGAAATGGCTGCTCTACTGGGGCAGTTGCGACATTGGCAGCCCGGTAGCGGTCCCAATCCCGGTGAGGACCATGTTCTGAGCCATCGGGTTCGTCGCCACACTCTGCACTACCGAGCCCACGCGCTGCAGGAACGTGCGGACGCGGCCCTGGTCGGGATTCCCCGTTGCGGCCTCGGCCTCCAGCGCCGCGACGTCGCCCTCGACCGCCGCCTGCTGCTCCGCGGGAAGTCCGAGGATCGGGATGCTGAAGCGGATCATGCTGACGAGGGTGGCGAGGTCCTCGCTGCTGACGCCGGCGGCGGAGGAGCTGGTCGACTGGTGGTTGTTGTTGCCGAACGCGATGTTGTTGTTGTCGCCGGTGAGCTGGAACGCGGGAGGCTGAGAGCGCTGTCCGTCCAAGTACGTCCTCACTGTCTGGCGGGACCGCGCGCAGTCCTCGCCGCCAGGGGTCAGGTGCAGGCGGATACCGTCCGGCGGCCCGGAGAACTGCACAGGGCCGGCCAGGAGACCGCGTCCTTCAAGGTAGCGCACGGCGGCAGACACCTCGTCCCACGTGACCTCCGAGCCGCAGAACCACCAATCCGGTGCTGTCGGCAGGCTCTGGATCGACGCCCCAGGCCCAGGACGATGCTGGTTGTACGCCCAGCGCACCAGCGCGTCGTGAAGGTGGTGCTCGCGTTCCGCCCGATCCTGAGACCGGCGCCGCAGGTTCATTGCCTTCGTCCGGCCGATGGTGGTCAGCATGACGATGCTCGGGTGGCCGTTCGCCCGGACCTGCAGAGCCTCGACCTCGCGCCGGTCCACCAGCATCCGAAGAACCGACCAGCCGGATTCATCGCGGGCGTGCGCCTCGGGAACGAATCCATCCGGTGACAGCGCCTGGCCGACTTGCCCACCGGAACGGTCCAGAAGCTCAAGGAGCATCAGGTCAGCTGCAACCTCGACCAGTTCCTCCGGAATCGGCGCCGTGATCCTCAGCTGTCGCGGGTCGGAAGAACTCGGCGGCGCCGAGACTGCGAGCTCAATGGGGGTCTCGTGAGCCTGCGTCCACGGCACAGCGTGCTCGCCGATGAGCCGGGCTGTCACCTCGACGTAGCCCTCCAACGTGGTGACTCCCCGGTATCGCCCCAGGCCGCGGCTCAGGCCCCACCACCGGCCGCCGTCCGGCAGTTCCCCGGTGGAGTTGCGGGTCACCGGCTCGTTGCTCATCAGCTCGGGCAGCCGGGCCATCCACCGGCTCAGTGACTCGTGATCCCGCCGTGGAGCCAGCTCGGCTCGAACGTCCGTCTCGGTGATCCGGAACTCCTCCACCTCGTCCGGCGAGATCGGACGGCTGTGCCTGGCTGCGACCAGAACGGCGAGGGTGTCAAGGAAGGGGGCAGCAAAGTAGGGCTGAAGCTCAGGCACGTGGAGGGCACCGGCCAGGGTCACCGCGACCCGGTCGTTCCGGGAGATGTTGACCCCGTCGTGGTTGACCAGCCCGTACCAAGGCCCAGGTCGGTCGGCGCCGAGCCGGGGAAGCGAGCGCAGTAGGCCAGGAGCGTCAAGGCCCCGACGGTCGAGCACCGTGTCCACCCACTGCCAGGTAGGCCACTCGCCGCTGCTCAGGTACTGGTGGGCCATCGTGGTCAGCAACAGCGCCTGGTCACGGGACAAATCGGAGGTCAACGGGGCACTGGCGGCTGAGCGCATGGATTGGGGCCTCCGAGAGTGAACTGGGCGCGAGCCGCATTCTGGCAGACCGCCCCGAAGGCGTGCGGGGAGACGAGGGCGGTCCCCGGCCGCCGGCGGGCGAACTCGCCGCGGCACCTCAAGAGCCCCGGCGCTCCGATCGGCCCACACCGTGCCCTGCTCGGAAGGGGTTGGCGGCTCTGGAGCAGACGACCTCCTTGCGGCCAGGGTTGTGGGGATCACACAACCCGGAGCATTCGGGGCGCGGCGCTGGCGAACCTCGGGTTGACCCTCGGGGTGCGAGATCGCACGTGCCGCGAATTTCCAGGCACCCGGGGGAAATACGGGGCGAGAGGGTAGCTGGTGGGTATTTCCCAGGGGCTATTCGGCCATGGAACGCTGATTATGCGTGGCCCTGTCGAGCACCCCGACGGGCGAAGTTCTGGATAACCCCTGGGGATCGCTGGATCCGCGACAGGAGTGGCGTTATCCTAGACGCATGAACGCTCCTCGACCCCTCCGGCAAGCCCCTGACCTGGGGACCAGCTGGGGACCACACGTCGTGCGCGCTGCCGAACGAGGCGCACGAAACATGCTCATCTGCACACGCACGATGTGCGCGTGAGCGCATTTCGAGCGGCAATAGGATAGCCCTACTAAACTGGGGGTCAAGGGGTCGCAGGTTCAAATCCTGTCGTCCCGACGTTAAAGTCGCAGGTCAAAGGGCCTGGAAGCCTAGAGCTTCCAGGCCCTTTCCTGTTGTCCGGGGACGCTCCGGGGACGCGATGCCCGTCGCCAGTACGTCTACGCAGGTCGACGCCGGTCTACGGTCGTCCACGCGGGTTGCCCGGACGCTGTGGGTGGGTCCAGGCGTGCGGGTGATCTGCCATCGATGAGGCTCGGCGGTGGTCAGACGATCAACGGGCGTAGACCGGCTGACGTAACGTCGCCTCTACGACCCGAGTAGAGGATGGGCTTGAGGCCGGCAGCCAGCGGTGCGCTGGACCCCGACGGGCTGTCGGGCCTCCGTCACGTCGGTAGTCTTCGGCAGACCGACCCCGGCCGTGCAGCCCTTGGCGGCATTCCTGAACGGAGCGCGCCGGGGGCTTCGCCGTAGGCGTCAGTCGGGTCGTCGCCGTGAGCGCGGTCCCGTGTTGTTGCGGCGGAGGGGCAGCACGCTGCTCGCCACCCTCCGGCCTGCTGCTGGCCAACATGGGGCAGGACGGATTGCTGGTGCGGCGCGCAGACGCGGAACTGCTGGCACTGTGCAACGTCGTTCAACGCATCATGGTGGAGAGCACCCGGCTGCTCGGAAGCGAGCACCGGCCGTCCGGCGGCACCTGAGCCCGGCCTGGTTCAGGTGCCGCGGGCAGGTCCGCTCTCGACGCTCGACAGGCGATGCGAGGGAGGCTGGAGGATGCCCTGGCCGCGGTCCGATGGCCCGGACACAGCTCGCCGCCAGGGCGGAGACTGAGCCGAACCACCGTGCGGGAAGCGATCGGGAGCGGCACGTCGCTGCCGCCGACCTACACCGTGGACCGGGTTTCTGCATCCGTCCAACCGAACGGCCCGCACTCCGTGGGACTACCCGCTAATGTGACACCATCCTTGCCACACAAGAGACTTGACCGTGCGGGAGTTCGATGACTGACGAGGATATTCCGTACCAGCTCATGAGCACGCAGTCGTGGGCTGACGCGGTTCGCGACACCTTCCAACTCCTCGCCCGTGGTGACGCGTGGGATCTCGTTGGCTCCTGCCCCCGGTGTGGCCACCAAACCGTCAAGCGCCTCGAGGGCGGCGGCGTGACGACCTACCGCGCCCCCGGCACGGACGACCGGCTAGCGACCCTTGTGCGTTGCGACTGCGGCTCCGAACACGCGGGCCGCCCGCAAGGAAGCAGGGGGTGTGGTGCGTATGTCACAGTCGAGCTCCAGTGGAGTTGACCCGACTCCCCGGCCCGTGATCACGGGTGCGCGCGCGGCCACGCCGGAGGACCTGCGGTGGGAGGAGCGGGCGGCGGACCTCGCCTTCAATGAGCTACCCAACTTGCGTGCGACAGCGGAGCGGTGGGTGGCCAGTCTGGGCGGCGTGCTGGGCATCCTCGGGGTGGTCCTCGTGGTGAAGGGGCCTTCCGACATCACCGGGATTCACAACTCGGTGCTGTACGTGCTGACCGGGGTCCTGCTTGCCGGAGCGGTGGTGGCAGCACTGCTGGCGATCATCCTCGGTGCCTTCGCCGCACAGGGCACCCCGCGGCAGGTGGAGCTCTACTCAGGTCCATACATCAGGGAGCGCTATCGTCGTGAAGCTCGGACGGTGGCGCGGCAGCTGCGTCGGTCGAGGGTCGCGGCTGTGGTCGCGGTCGTCCTGTTGGGCGCGGCGATCGGGACCACCTGGTACGGCACCCCGCGAGCGTCCACCGTCAGCAGTACGACTGAGACAGGCCAGGCAGGTGTCCGATGACCAGCCGGCTCGGACGGCACGGCGGGTTGTGCTTCGTGCTCGACAAGAGCGGCGCGATCACCGCGATCAGCGACGGCGCACACCGCATGGACCCTGTCGGCTTCCAGGAGACCACGCCGCCGCAGGGTGACCAGGTCGAGTACATCTCCTCCCAGGGGTACTCGTGGGCAGGAGCGCTCGGCCGGACCATTGAGCCGGTGCTGGAGGAGAGCCTGACCAAGCTCGGCCTGCCGTTCCGCGTTCTCCCTGCGGCGTTCGAGATCGAACGCTCGCACATGGTGAATCACCGTCGCGACATGCTGTACCAGGAGCTCGACGCGCCCGGCGCAGGGGCGATCCTCAAGCTGACATTCCATCTGGAGAAGCCGTTCCGTTGGCAGATCACGGCCGCGGGGCTGGAACAGGCCGGAACCGGCTACCGCTTGCCGGGGGGAATCCGGTTCTGGATCAGCGCGGACCAGGCGGTCGGCAGCGGGGCGGAGTCCCTGTGGATCGACCTGCCCGCGGGCGAGCACGTGGTGGTCCTGGTTGCCCAGGGTGGCGGGCAGGCCTGGGAAATCGCGAAGACCGCCCTAGTCGTGCAGCCCGAGGACGCCATCGCCGCAGCGACCGCGTACCTGGTTGTGCGTGACTTCCCCGTAGTGCTGCCGGTGGTGTCCGACCAGGACATGGCCGATGCCGGGTCGCTCCTGTCCGATCTGGGAATCACCCGTGCCGTCGTCGTCAGCCCGCTCGCCGACCGCGCGGCACTGCTCGGCCTCGCCGTGGAGGACGTGGTCACGGTCGACGTGTCGCAGGATCAGTGGCAGGACAACCTCACGCAGGCTTTGAGTATCGAAGGTGACGTCGTCCTCCCTGCCGACTTCACGGGCGATCCGGCCAGGGCCTTGTACGAGCACCTCGCCGGGCCGGGACGTCATGGCGACCTGGTGGTCTGCGACTCGGACTCGCCGGTGGTCCGGGTCATCGCAGCGGGGTTCGCCGCACGGACCGGCCACGACCTGGCACTCATCGACGTGGACGAGGCCCCCGTGCCGTCGCCGGGCTGGAGCATGGAGGGTGCGGAGCCACTGGAGATCCAGGTCGAGCGGTACCGGGTGGCACTGGCTGAACAGGTGGACCGGCTCATCGCGCCTCTACTGCCGCGCGACCCCCCTGCCAGTGCGGTGCTGTTCACGCGCGGCTTCGCGTACCCGCTGCTGTGCACGCCCGAAGGCATGTGGGCGGACAGGACCGCCTTGGGCATGTTGCCGCAGGAGCATGCCCCCGCGCTGCTGCTTCGTTCGCTCGCCGTCCGCGGTGTCCGCGCCGGCATATTCGGGGTGACAGCCATCGTCGACGCCCTCGGCGGGCCGCACCGGGAGAACGAGCTGGACGCGGTGCGGGAGTCCGCCGACGCGACGGTGGCCCGGGCGTTCGCGCTGGTCGGCCCGGATGCGACCGCAGGCATCCTGCGCGCCGCGGTCTCCGAGTTGCCCGTCGACCTCGTCACGCTGATCTGCCACGGCCAGGACGATCACATCGAGCTGGCTGACGGGCAGCTGCGGTCGCAGGAAGTCCGGACCTGGCGGCTGGCGAGCGCGCCTGTGGTGTTCAACAACTCGTGCGGAAGCTGGCACACCACCGGTGCCGCCTTCGTGGCGGCCGGCGCACGTTCCTATGTCGGCACCCTTTGGCCGGTTACCACCGGAGCTGCGGCCCAGGTGTCCGCGGCTCTGCTCTCGGCGCTCACCTCGACAGCCGAGACACCGGTCGGATCTGCCGTCCGCCGCGCCGTCAACAGCTGCGAAGGACTGCCCTACGACGACCGCTACGCCTACATTCTCGTTGGACTCCCGCAGACGCCCGCGCGGCTCGCTCCCGTGACGGACCAAAGGCAGCGGTGCGAGATCGCCGAGCATGGACTGATCTGTGCCGGACAGGCAGTAACCGCATTGGCGAAAGCCGGGGACATCGGCCCGGCCACGGTCATCCGCCGTGAGCTCGCCGCGAGGCTGGAGTCGGAGCTGCGCGCGTACCTCAGCGCCGACCCGCTCGCGGGCCTGGAAGTCCACAACACCGTGTCGCAGCACAACCTAGACGCGTTCCTCGCCTCGTACGAGACCGCGTTCCAGCGCACAATGCTCGCGAGCGGAGCGGCAACGGCCGAAGAGGCGATTCACGCCGAGGAGAGGGCCGTCCGGGCCTGGGATGACGCGGCGCGCGTCGAGGAGTTCCCATCCGATGCCCTGAGCCGAGTGCGGATGCTCGCCACGCATCTCGCGAGGCTGACGGAGCTGCTCGCAGCAGTAGGACGCTTTGAGGAGGGTTGGCGGGTCGTCCTGCAGACAACAGCCGTCCTCAAAGACCCGTCACAACCGATGCCCGCGAGCCCGCCGGAGCAGACGCCGGAGTCGGTGGTTGAGGCTGCGGTGCAGCTGACGGATCCGGCCGACTTCCTGAACGCTGCCGGGATCATCGCTGCCGCCCTCGGACGGCCCGCCGAACGGATCTATCAGGGGGCTCTCCGCCACACCGAAGACAGGCAAACCGAGGGCCAGATCCGGTCTAACCTGGCGGCGCTGCACCAGGCAGCGGGTCGGGCTGCCGAAGCGGAAGCAGGATACGCAACGGCCCTGCCTCTGCTGGTGGCGACGGGGGACGAACGCAGTATCGGCATCACTAGGTCCCGGATCGCGTCCTTGCGGTTCGAACAGGGAGACCTCGCCGGGGCCGAGGCCATTGCGCGGGAGGTTGTATCGGCAGGCGTCCGAGACGGCTCCGGGTCGTGGTGGGACGCCAACGCCATCCTGATCCAGACGCTGTACTCGGCAGGCCGGCCGACTGAGGCGATCAGCTGCGCCCACGACCGGTACCGGGCCAGCTGGGAGACGAACGACCCGCGCCTGGCATGGGAGGCGGCCGGTCTGCTGCTGCAACTGAGCCTGAAGGCGGCCATTGCCGGTGCCGGGCTCGACCACCTGGCGCAGGCCGTCCGGACCATCCACCGGACCTTGACCAGGTTTCCAGAGGCTCCCGTCCCCGTTCGGGAGGGTATCCTCGAACGGCTCAGCCAGAACCTCCAGCCTGCGGCGATGGCGCTGGGAACTGAGGCGCCGCTGCTGCCTGACGTGATGACGGCGCTGCGCGCGCCCGGCTGCTCCGCGCAAGCGCGGCGCGAACTGCTCCACCGCGCACGTTCGAAGGCCGAATGCGAACGCGTGGCAGCGGTGGCCTCGGCAGCACAGTGGCGCCGGGAATGCCTCGTCTGGATGTCACTGGAGGACGGGCGCACCCGGTCGATGATCACCGACTGTCCGCCGCCCGAACTCTCGACCCCGGCGTACATCCGCTTCCCGACTCTCGACTCCGGAGCCGTCTGGTCCGACGCCTTAATCGAGGGAGTCTCCTGCTGGGCCTGGGCGCAGGGCGAGGTTGCCTACCGTTACGACGGAACCCCGGCACAGATCGTGCTCGACAAGGCGGGGCGTGTGACCCGGCTCCAAGGCGAGCACTATCGCTACCGTGAGGTCTGGGGGAGCCGGCAGTTCGACTACCACGTGACATTAGTCCTGCCGGAGCGGGCTCTACTGCTCGGCGCGAGCCTGAGGAGCCATACCGCCGGGCCGTCTCCCCGCATCGGCGTCGGCACCCACCGTGGGTCGACGATCGTAGTCGTCGACCCGGACCCGGCAGCGGTCGAGCCGTCCGGTCCTTCGCCCACCCCCGGCTTCGGTAACCGCTGGCAGGGGACCCTGACCCTCGACTTTCAGCTCGTGGTACCCGCACTGCGGGAGATGGTGCAGCTGCTGGTACTGGGGGAGGACGACGGGCTCCTGCCAATCGACATCTACACCGACTTCCTCGAGCACCTCAGGTAGATCTGCTTCCGGCGCGGCATAAATGACACATTGTCACAGCAGGGAGCCGATGGCTCCAGCCGTGGGGATGAGGGCCCTACCTGACTCGGCCCGAAACCCTCCGCGACGCGGTCGTCGGCGTTGACTCGGTCGCGTTTCACCCATGGCTACCACGGTAGTCCCGGAGAAGCCGAGACCACCGACTACGCCGGCGTGCGCGACGTCCTGACAGCCCTGATGAGAAGGATTTCGCGGATCTTCATCACTGTTGCCGGCGCTAGCCGGTGGGAGTCTCGGAGAGCGCCTTAGCCGCCCACGGACACGGGGACGAGTCGACTAAACTGGACGATCTCCTCGGCTAGGCCGCGGTGTACATCGGCGGCATCACGGTGCTGCCCTGGCTTCTCTGGCACGTCATAACACGGGTGACCCTGGCCGTGCGCGCCCACCGGAGCCGAGTCACGGGCCCTACAACCGGGGTAATGGATCTCCGTTGTTCCCCTGGTGCCGTATGGCCGATGCTTCCGGGCTTCCGTAGCCCTCACCGCTTCGCGCCCTCCGGCGGTGTGAGAAGCCACAGGTCAGCGGCGACAGAGACGTTCTGCAGGGCATCCGCCGGCGCTGCGCGGAATGCGAGGCTGCGGTGGGCTTCACCTCTCAGGCTGCTGCTTCACCGGGGCCCTCGTCTTCCAGGGAGTCGGTCGGGTGGAATCCCCCGTTGACAAAAGTGACACCCGGGGAAAGGTCGTCCCCTGTCAATGCCTTGTACTCCGCCTTCTTTTCCTCGCTGGCGCTCTGCCCCTCGGGGAGCTTCCGCAGGTGGGGGCTGGGGGGCTGTCGAGGCTCGCCCGTAGGTTCACGGTCGGAGACCGGTTCGGAATCCGTAGTGTCCTCGATGTCGTACCCTTCGGCGTTCCGCCCCTTGAAGTTCCACCCTGGGGCTGGACACCTGGAGACTGGGACATGTGAGCCCAGAGGAAGCAGTTTCAGGTGGGAAGCAACAGCAACATGAGTAAGC
>NZ_JBEYVJ010000056.1:0-33889 GCF_040643935.1 Kitasatospora sp. NPDC047058
GCTGTGGGTCGGTCGCTGTGGGCCCCCACGTCGTCCGCCCGTAGGCGGGGTGAGCGAGGGGCGGACGGGTCACGCGGTGGGGGCGGCCCGGGCCGGTTCGGTTGTCAGCGGCTGACCTGGACGACGGCGTGGCGGCCGTCGGTACGCCACGCCGTTCCCGTGCTGTCGAGGCGGGCGACGACGGCGGCGTCCACCCCGACGATGACGTCCGACTTCAGGGTCCGCAGGGCGGCGACGGGACTGGGGAAGTGGCCGACCGTCCAGCCGAAGGGCGTGGTCGGTGGCCACAGCCGGTCGCCGACCAGGCGGCGGTAGTTGAGGTCGCCCTTGAGGATCGTCATCGCCGCTCCGGCGAGCTCGGTGCGCAGGTCGGTGGGCATGTCGTGGAACGGCAGCGGCGCACAGAAGAACGCGTGCGTGCGGACCGCGAGCCCGCCGTGGTTCATCGCCTGCCAGAGACGCCGCCCGATCGCCGCCGCCTCGCCCGAGGACGAGGCGCGCAGGCGCTCCACCGTGGCGAGGACGTCGGCCATGGTCGCGTCCGACACGAAGTACGGCTGCGGCTTCACGTACAGGACGACCTCGGCCGCGAGACCGGAGGCCAGGAGGTGGTCGATGAGGATCAGGTCCGGGAGCAGTTCCCGACCGGCGTTGTCCGCGACGACGCAGACCCGTCCGCGCCGGGCCCGGGCCAGCTCCGCCCAGAGCACCGCGGTGTCGTCGGCCACCAGATCGGACGCGGCCGGCCCGCCGACGTCCGCGGTGATCCGGAAGCTGAGGTCCGCGCGGTTGCCCCAGAGGGCGGAGGTCAGCAGCGCCTCCGCCCGCCGCGAGTCCGGCAGGCCGTCGAGCGTGCTCAGAGCGGCCAACTCGTCGTCCACCGCCGCCCCGGCGAGCTCCGTGTTCTTGAACGGCGCGAACGGGTCGATCCCCTGCCAGGCCCCGGGCCGGAAGTACCCGGTCGCGTCCAGCAGCCTGCGGTAGAAGTAGCTCTCCGCCCAGAGGAACGGGGCCTCGCCCCAGGGACGGCCCCACAGGCCCCGGCCCCACTCCTGCCACTGCGCGTGGTCGTGGGCGCCCTCCGCCAGCGGTTCGAGGACGCCGGTCGTGCTCTCCACCAGCAGCCGCTCGACCGCCGCCCGCTCGCCCGGACCGTACGGCAGCGCGTCGAGCACCTGCCGGATGAGCTCGGGGTGGCGCTCGTGGAACACGCCCCAGGCGAAGGACCCGGGGACGTCGCTACGGATCACGGGTGCGGCTGGCATGTGGGGGCTCGTCTCTCTCGTCATCCTCGGCTGGCGTCCGAGACGTATCACGGAGGCGGGCCGGCTCCTCCGACACCCGGCCGCACGCCTGACACCGGTGCGCATGAGTATCCGTACTCATGCGCACCATCGCCCGAGCCTGAGAGACTCCCGGCAGCGCGAAATCGACGCGACGCACAGGGGGGAACCGTGCCGAATCCCGATCTTGCTTCGGAGTTCAAGGTCAATCCGGCAGCGTTAGAGGGCTGCGGGCAAACCGCCCAGCACATAGCGGGCGAGGTACCAGGCGAGACAACGAAGATCATCGCGCCGAGCGATCAGGCGGCAGCGACGCTCCAGGGCTGGCTCACGGCCCCCGCGGTTCACGATTGCGGTACGAACTGGAAGACGCTGCTGGACAAGCTATCCGGCGACATGTCAGACCTCGGTTCCAAGCTGGTCATGACGGCGGCCGGCTACCGGCAGGGCGAGCAAAGCGTCTACGCGCACCTCCGTGGCGCGGCAGGCCCTGCTCAGAGCGGCGCGACACCGGCACAGGGGACCGATCCGTTCGGAACGGTCCTGGCAGGAGAGAACTCCTCCGCCGCCGACAAGTCGCGGGCCGCCGCCGAGCGGAAGGCCCGGTAGCCGATGGACATCGCCACCCTCTACAACGCCAACATCAACAACATCACCATCGCGAAGAACGCTTACGATGCTCTGAGTACAGCCTTCGGCCGGCACGTCGACTCCTGGCAGCACGAGGTGGCCGACCGGCTGAGCGCCTCACACTGGACCGGACCCGCCTCCGACACGGCCCAGAACCGCATCAAAGAGCTGGGGAGCGAACTCCAGGCTGCCCGCGAGGAACTCTCCTTCGTCAGCAAGGCACTCGCCAACGCGGCCGAGCGATTCGCGCTGGCTCAGTCACATTTGATCAGCGCCCTCGACGACGCCAAGAACGCGAAGCTCAATGTGGCCCCCGACGGCCGCATCACGTGGGACAACGAACCCACTTCCCCGAACTTCGCCGGCACGGGCGCCGAAGCACGTGCCGTCGCGGTCAGCAATCGCATCACTGCTGCACTCAACGAGGCCGTCCAAGCCGACCAGGAGATCAGCGCACGACTGAGTCACCTGGCAGCGAATGCGAGCAGCGGCACCGGACTGAATGCCGCTACGGCCGCACAGGATCAGGCTGCCGACACCGCCCGCGAGAACATTCCCGCTCCAGGAACCGACCCGAACAGTGTCAAGCAGTGGTGGAACGGCCTTACTGAGGCCCAGCAGCAGAGGTTCACCGACGCCCACCCCGATCAGATCGGCAATCTCGACGGCATCCCGGCAGTTGCCCGTGACCGCGCCAATCGCGTTACCCTGCAGCAGGCAAAGCAGAACCTCCAGTTCCAGCTCGACCACCTGGGGCCCGAGCCGCCCGAGAAGATCGCGGGCATGAGCGGCGCCGTCTCCAACCCTGCTCACGACGAGTGGGAGCGGAAGAAGACCCTTCTGCAGGAACAGCTCAACGGTGTGAACGCCATCGACAAGCGGCTGGCGACCAAGGTCGACGAGAGGAATCCGCCAACCTACCTGCTGGGCTTCGACACCAAGGGCAACGGCCACGCCATCGTCGCGGTCAACAATCCCGACACTGCCGATAACGTCTCGACCTACGTCCCCGGCACCGGAGCACGCCTTGGCAGTATCGGCGACGACATCGAGCGGTCGGACAGGATGGTCGCCTCAGCGAACAGCGCCAATAGGAAGGCGGGTGACCCGAAAACCACATCATCAATCACCTGGGTTGGCTACGACGCGCCGCAGTCGATCGTCCCGGACGCGATGCACGATACGTATGCCAGGAACGCCGAGGAACGCCTCCAGGGCTTCGAAAAGAGCCTTCGTGCCACACATGAAGGGAAGCCCTTCAATAATACAATTCTCGCTCATAGCTATGGGACGACAGTAGTTGGTTACGCGCTTCGCGATAAGGGTCTGCCGGTCGACAACGTGGTCCTGATCGCCAGCCCCGGAGTTGGCGTGGAGAACGCCCGCGATCTCGGCGTCGATCCGTCCCGCGTCTTCGCGGCACAAGGCGATGACGACCCTATCTACAGGGCAGTGCCTTTGGCTGCGGACAAGTTCGGAAGCAATATAGGTAACTACATCGGTACCGCCGACGGCTTGATCCACAACCCCGATCACCATCTGATCCACGGACGGGACCCAGTCGTCCCCGACTTCGGCGCACGGATGATCCCTACGAGTCCGGGGACAGGTCACTCCGACTACTGGAACCCTAACTCGTACTCTCTTGAAGCCATGGGCGAGATCATCGCGGGGAAAAAGTCATGAAAATTGCTGAGCAGGCATCCGCAGCCCCGTCGCTGCCCAGGTGGGCGGCCAGCACTGCCGCTCTGGTGGTCGCAGTGCTGGCCCTGAGCTCCTGTGGAGTGTCGACGATCCCGGAGCGGCGAAAGGCCACGATGACGCTGGACCAGGCAAAGGCGCAGGTAGACGCCTATCTGGCTGAAATCCTGGCGAAGCTGCCGGTGAAGCCCCTGGCGAGCAGCTCAGGTGATTTTTTTGATTCACACTGTGATGTCAATGACGTGGGTCCGCATGGCAGGATGCAGACCGACCGTGAGTATGGCTTCGGTGACGTCCCATTGGCTACCAAAACGGAAGCCAGCAATGCTTTCCGGACTCTTTTGATGGGGAAGGGGTTCGAGCTGGCCTCGGACGCCACTTCTGACCAGGTGAAGCTGAAGAACCCGAAGGATAAGTTCATAGCGGTCCTCGACGGGGTCTCGGGCGACAGTCGGAATCTCTCGCTGAACGTCAGCACGCCGTGCGTCTGGCCGCAAGGAACTCCTTCGCCATGACGTGGGGAGGGCCGACGTGGTCTACCTGAGCACCAGAATGGCTGCCCGTAGCCTGATTCCGGTGCCCCTCGCTCCGTTGAGCGAGCGTTGGTCAGGGGTTACTGCGATGGACGAAGTCGTCGGCGTCCGCACTCTGGGGTCCAGCCGGCTGGTGCCGGCCTACTGGTGTTCAGAGGTGAAGCGCTTCAGCGTGGGGAAGGCCCCGGTGTCGATCGAGGCAGCCGACTCGTACTGATCAAGTCCCGTCGTGAAGAGGGTGCGCCGGTACTGCCACTTGATGTGCTTGTCGTGCCGTGTGGGGTCCGCGGGCCGCATGCGGGCGAGGAAGAAGAAGCACTTGACGAGCAGGAAGTCACCCAGGTGCTCGCTCACCCGCTGTCCGGTCAGGGACGCAGTGGTCTCGTCGAGGGCGGCGGTATATACGGCGCGCTGTTCCGGGGTGATGCCGTAGCCCTTGCCGCCGCCCTTGAAGGCCACGATGTCGAGTGCGGGGTAGACGTCGTAGCCGAGCGGGACCGGCCCGTGGTGCTGCCAGTCGATGACCCCGGCCTGGAGGACGTTGGGCAGGCCGTAGTCGAGGTGCCCGCGCACCATCGGCAGCCGGGCCAGCCGGTCGAGGGCGTGCGCGACCGCCTCGTGGACGCGCGGGGTGTCGAAGTCCGGGTTCTCCTCGAAGACCTCGGCCGCGAAGGCCGCCCTCTCGAACCATGGCATGGGGGGGATGGGGTGCCTCGCCTGGGCTTGCAGGAGTCTCGACGCGACGGAAGCCGCTGTGCTGATCACCTGGTAGCTGACCTGACCGTCCCGCCCGGCGTCGGCCAGCGCCTCCTCGTGCAGCGAGTAGTCGCCGATAGCGCGCTCGACGACGAAGTAGCGCCCGCCCTCCGAGCCGCTGTCGACGACCTCCGGCACCGGGTAGCCCAGGTCTGCGGCCAACTGCTGGAACTCGGTCTCGGCTCGCAGATCCTCGCCACCGGTCCGCTTGTAGAGCAGCTGGTCGGCCGACCGCCACACCGTGCCTTCGGCGGCGGTTCGGTCCTTCACGAACTCCCAGCCACTCATCCATCCATCCTTTCGTAGAGCCGAGTTGAGGTGGGGTCGATACAGCTGTGGAGCCGAGGGCCGGGCTGGCCAACCCCTGGGGTGGGCGGCGCGCCTGGTCGCCGCTGGGGGTGTGCCGGCATCGGTCCCGAACTGGGCCATCTGACCGGGCCCTCGCTCGCGCCGTCGAGCGGTGGCCCTGTGCTGCGTGCGCCTCCCGTGGCGCGGGAAGTCGGTGTGGCCGACGTCCTGCTCCAGGCGAGTTGTACTTTCGGTGCTCCGAGGGCTGACCGCGTGTCGCAGCACCTTCACCTAGGGCCTGGCCGCAATGGCTGGATAGGGTCTTTCGGGTCGGCGGAGCAGAGAAAGAAACTTGGAGAAATCACGCTCCGGAGGAGGCTGTCGTGCGGCTGCGGTTCGTCGGAAGCAACAGTGGTGGGGGCGGATGCCCCGCTCTCTATGAGACCGACCGGGACACGGTTGTCGTCCAAGGCTGGAAGATCGACTCCAGCGACCAGGCGTACGCCGACGTGCGCGATCTGGCCGACAACGAGGAACTTCTCGAAGTACCGCGGGAGTTGCTGGAGCGGTTCACGCCCAGGCCCAGGCCTGCCGCGTCCGATCTGGTCACCGGCGACGCGTTCGACGCGCTGTTCACCGGATTCGCGCATACCGCGAGGAGGCTGGAGACCCGCACCCACTACGACATAGAGAACGAACGTGAGTCCTTCGACCAGTTCCTGAGCGGCGCGGACGTCGACCTCGGCTGGTTCGCCCCCTGGCTCGACACCATGCGGGCGCAGACCGCCGAGGGCAAGACCGTGTCCCGGGTGCGCGTCGTACCACCCGAGCTGACCGAGTACCTGCGGTACGAGCTCCACCTCGCCGAGAGCAACACCGCCGTCGGCGAGGACATCCGCTACTTGGATCGCGAGATCGCCAACGGTCTGTGCCTGCCCGATCGGGACTTCTGGCTGTTCGACTCGTACACCCTCGCGGTCCTGCACTTCGCCGACGCCGGCCAACTGCTCGGGGCCGAGATCACTGACCCCGCCGTGGTCGTCGAACACGCCCGCTGGTTGGACGCGGCGTTCCACCACGCGCAGCCGTACCAGCAGTTCGTCAAGGAGCACCCGCCGCGTTGAGCACTGCACGACAGGGCGTCCACGAGGCCCGCCAAGAGTTGGGTGGGCGCCTCCGTACGATTCGTGCGGCCGCCGAGATCGACGGCCGCACGCTGGCACAGCGCTTGGGCTGGCCGCCGAGCAAGGTGTCCAAGATCCAGCTCGGCCGTCAGGCACCGACCGCCGATGACATCCGCGCATGGACCGCCGCCTGCGACTGCCCCGGTGCCGCAGGCGAGCTGCTGGTGTTGTTGCGGGATCTCGACGACCGGTACGCGGAATGGCGACGCCAATTGCGGGAGGGGCACACGGTCGTGCAGCGGTCGTGGGCCGAGACCGAGGCGGCGGCGGACACCATCCGCGTGTTCGAACCATGTTGGGTTCCCGGCCTGTTGCAGACGGCCGACTACGCCGCCGCCCGGTTTCGCGAGCACGCCCGGCTGAACGGCAGCCCGCCCGACACCGAAGCCGCGGTCGCTGCACGCCTGGCCAGGCAGGAAGTGCTGTACGCGCCGGGCCGCAAGCGCTGGCACATCCTGCTGACCGAGGCCGCGCTGAGGTACGGCCTCGCGCCTGCGCCGGTGATACGCGCCCAGATCGAGCGTCTGGTGTCGGCCACGGCGCTGCCGGCCCTCCGGCTGGGCGTCGTGCCCTTCGGAGCTCGTCTGCCGGTCTCGCCTGCGCACGGTTTCTGGATCTTCGACGACCAGCAGGTGATCGTGGAGGTCATCAGCGCGGAGTTGCGGCTCGGGCTGCCCGAGGAGGTCACCCAGTACCGCAAGGTGTTCGATCTGCTCGCGCCGAGTGCTCTGTACGACGCGGGCGCTCGCCAGCTCCTCCTCGCAGCGGCACAGGCATGGATCTGAGAAATCATCAGAAATTCTGTGGTTGATCCACCCCGGCTGCGCCAGCGTGGTGACTCAGAACACTCGCCCGGCGACATTTCGTAGCCAGAAGCGTCGTGTTCCAGTCACCGGCCCCTGGAGGAGCGCATGACTACCACCACCACGACCGAGCTGGTCGAGCTCGGTCGGTTCTTCACGATCGCCGGCCGCCGCCTGGCCGTCGGCGACAGTACGCCGGAGATGTTCGGGTGCGATCGACGCCGCCTGGCACCGCCTTGCGGATGACGCCGAGGCGTACGCGGAGTTCAGCGTCGCCCACGCCGGGTGCTGCCTCACCCACGTACGGGACGCAAGCGCCGGGCACGTGACGTGGGTGGCCGCCTGCGAGGAGGCGTACGGGCGGCTCCCGGAGGTGTGGTTCACCGACGAGAACGGCACCATCGACAGTGCCGCCCACAACCGGTACCAGGAGACCGGGCAGGTGTGGGCATCGTGGAAGTGCAGTCCTGCCGGTGGTGGGGGCGACACCTGTCCTGAGCCCGCCGAGTGACCAGCCGCGCGCGCATGGAGCCCTCGCCCCGGGCGGGGGCTCTGCGCCTTCACCGGCCGCGCACCACCACCATGCTTCCGGCGGCGGCGGACTACGTCGAGGCCACTACAGCGCACTGCCCCTACCTCGCTCCGTCTGTCCGCCACGGGCTGGCCGGCTGGACCGCGTACCGGATCGATCCGTCCGCCGACCTGATCGACGTCGAAGCGGCCGTCTTCGCCGCAGGCATGCGGGCTGCCGAACTCGTGCGCCCCCTTGCAGCTCGTAGGCGCGGCCGTCTGGTGTGCGAGAACGTCGTCATCGACGGCGCGGGGCGCCGAGAGATCGACTGGCCGCACTGGGTCCTCAAGAACCTCTACGCCCCCATCGGGTTGATTATCGGCAAGTTCTGGTCTGGAGAGGCCGACGTGAGCCGGCGCGGCACGCCGCTGCCTGTGCCGCCACTCACGTTTCTGTCCGTCCGACCGGCGGTTCGACCGATCGATCCACGGTTCCTGGAGACCACGCCGGTGCTCGCCGAAACGGTCGCCGTTGCGCGTGACGACGGTCGCGACGTCCTCGTTCCAATCCTCGGTACTCCGGTGACTGCCTGCGCGGCCGAACCGCACTGGCCCACCATTCGAGCGTGGGCTTTCGGCCTTTCCCGGAAGGAGAAGCCTTGATCGACAGCATCAGAGAAGCGGTGGAGAAGTCCACCGGCTGCCTCGTCGAAGCCGAGCCGATCACCAACCGGCGAGGCGTCCAGGTCTGGCGGGTGACGGTCGCGGGCGGTCCCGACGCCGAGCCCGGACAGCGGCTCGTCGTCAAGATCGTCACTTCCGCAGGCTGCGGTCCGGCGCTTGCCCCTCGCCGTGAGATCTCCGTGCTGCGCGCCATCGCCCGGCAGACCCTTTGCGCCCAGGCGCCGCTGATCGACGGTGACGGCTTCACCGTCGCACCGTGGTTCGAGGGGCCGTCGACGTGGGGGGTGTTCGAGGCCGCGCGCAGCAGCCGCGTGGTTGGAGCCGCGGAGCGACGCGACATGCGGGACGCCGGTGCGCGGTTCTGCCGGGCCGTTGCCGAACTGCACCGCCTGGGATGGGTGCACGCCGATCTCCAGGCCGCGCACTGTATCCACACGGCGGCTGGAGCACGGCTGATCGACTTCGCGAACGCGCAGGGGCCGCGCCCGCTGCCGGAGACGGAATTGAACGGCGCGTTCGCAGGCGGAATGACTCACGTGGAGGCGCCCGAGCTCGCTGCCCTACTCGCGGTCGGCCGTCCTGCGGTGCCGACGTACGCGAGCGATGTGTACGCACTCGCGGCATCGCTGTGGACCGCAGCCACCGGGCACTGGCCACTCGATTACTCGGCGGCCGGAGTAGGCCTTCAGTCTGCAACTCCGGCGGAGTTGCGGGCCGCCATCGGCACGGGGGTACTGCCCCTTGATCGGCACGGTACGGGGTGGCCCGAACTGTTGGACGCACTCACACCGGCGCTCGACCCGCAACCGCGCAACCGGCCCGTGGCTGCCCAACTCGCGGAGCGCCTGGACGCCCTGTGAACGTCTGAGAGTTCGAAGGCGGCCCCTCGCTCAAGGAATTGAGCGAGGGGCAGTGCGGTTTCAGGAGAAGGGCCGGGGGGCGAAGCGGTCGAACTCGTCGGCCTTGATGCCCTGGAGGAACTTGGCGAACTCGGCTGGGGCGGTTCGGAGGACGACTTTGCCGTCGTCGGACGCGCCGGGGGCGACCGGCCGTGCGAGTGGCGATCGCCCCCTGTGCCGGCCGGAAGTTACTCCTCGTCGAGCGGGCGCACGAACTCCAGCGTCCACGTCTCCTGGAACTCGGGCGTGGGCGGGGTGAGTTCGATCTGCGCCCCACGGTGTCCGGCCCGCAGGGCGAGACCCTTCTCCGAGATGATCTTGAGCCCGCCGAGGACCGGCTCGAAGGTGAACTTCGCCCAGTCGGCGCGCGGGACGGCGTTGACCCAGAGCTTGTCCTCGGGCACCACCAGCCCTGCCGCGTCGTGAGCCGCGAGGCAGAGCACGTAGGGCGAGCCCGGCTCGGCCTCGACGGGCTCGATGGCCCACTCCTGCTCGATCGGAAGGGGGTTGAGGCGGTCCGTGATGACGGGGGCGCCGTGCTTGACGGCGTACTCCGTGGCGGTCAGCAGGGAGGTCGGGCCGATGATGTGCGCGTGGATCTTGTAGATGCCGGGCTTGATCGGGATCGGAGGCATGGCGCAGGATTCCTCTCTCGCATTCTGATGTCGATCAGCATTGCGATGCTATCGACGCTCGACCCGGCATCATCTGAACCTCGATTCCGACGCACCGGTGACTTTCACCGGATCGATTTCTGTGCGAACTTGTCGATTGAGCGAGCCATTCCAGAATCTTTGTTCGACCAGTGCGGTCTCTGTCGGCAGTCAGTGTTGTGACCCCCGGCGGTGACCGGAGCGGGAAGTCGGATCGGCTGACTTCCACTCCCACGTCGCAAGCTGGGGGTGCGAGGGGCGGGAGTGGTCACCGCGCCCGTGGCGGCAGCCCCTTGCGGGGGAGCAAGGGGCTGCCGGAACGATTCGCTGCGAGTGGGCGGTGAAGTGGTCGAACTCGCCGGCCTTGATGCCCTGGAGGAAGGCGGCGAAGTTGGCGGGGGTGGTGCGGACGATGATGTGGGCATCGTCGGACTCCCGGAGCTCGATCAGCCCGTCGGCAGCACGCACCTGGACGCATTCGTTCGATGCGTGCCGCTGTAGCTCGACTTCTGCCAGTGCGTGTCAGGCATCTGGGCCCTCTCTCCGGACACGGCGCGGGAAGTCGGGTGAATCGACGTCCTGCTCCGGGTCATGCGCTGGGCTTGGCCACGTGGTCGAACTCGCCGGCCTTGATGTCCTGGAGGAAGGCGGCGAACTTGGCGGGGGTGGTGCGGAGGATGGTGGCGGCGTCGTCGGATTCGCGGAGTTCGACCTGGCCGTCAACGGTGCGCACCTCGACGCACTCGTTGTTCGAGGCGCTGTAGCTCGACTTCTGCCACTTCGAGTCAGACATTCGCGGCCCTCGCTTCCTTCATGATGGACCGGATGAACTCGCGCGATCCCTGTTCGGAGAGTGCGGTGGAGTCCAGCCGCGAGAAGATGACTCGATGCTTGGCCAGGTCGGCTGGTGAGTCGAAGAAGAGTGCGCCCTGGGAGACATCCATCTGGATGGTGTCGAGTTCGGGGACAGGGCCTTCGGCGAAGGTGAGGTTCTCGCCGGACCCGGGGAAGGTGTCGAGGGCGAACGGCACAACGCGGACGGAGATGCCGGGCCGCTCGGAGTCTTCGAGGAGGGCGCCAAGCTGTTCGGCGAGGACCTGTGGGCCGCCGAACTGCATTCGTAGCGCGGCCTCGTGGATGAAGGTCTGCAGGGGAGTCCTGCCGGAGCGGATGAGCTGCTGCCGCTTGAGTCGAAAGGTCGTCCTCAGCGCGAGATCTTCCGGCGGCAGAGAGGGAACGACCCGGGCGAACACCGCGGATGCGTAGGCGCTGGTCTGGAGAAGGCCAGGCATGTAGGTGGTGGTGCAGACGTTCAACCGTGTGGCTCGGCCTTCAAGTTCCGCTACCTCGAGGAAGTCCGTTGTCAGGACCTCGCGATACTCCTCCCACCAGCCCTTTCGCCGATCCGAAGCCATTTCGGCAAGGGCATCGACGAGCGGTCGAATGGCGCAGTTGCATGCTGCGGCAACGGTGCGGAGGCGCTCGGGGCTGACGCCGATCTTGGCAGTCTCCATCTGAGTCATCTGGCCAGGACTGATGCCGAGCATTTTGGCGAGCTGGCTGCTGCCGAGGCCGGCCTGCTCTCGCATCCTGCGCAGTTCGGCGCCCAGCCGACGTTGATGAAGGGTCGGGTTGGTGCGAACAGCCATGGTGTCCTCTCGGCGGGCAGTGAGGCCAGTTTGCCGCGCTGGCCGAGTGCTGGTCCACAGGAGTGTGAATTTTTCGGCGCTGACCTAAAACTTCAAGCCGCTTGCGCTATGGTCTACATCACAGCGATCCGACGGATCGTCAGTAACGCCTGTTGCCAAGGCAGTAGGCGCCTGCTGCCCGCGCACCGCAGAGCAGCCATGCGTGGCATCAACCAGCCCCGCCCTGGCTTGGCTCACGGCGACGTCTCCACCGGATCACCTCGCACCCCACCTCTCTCGGAGGTTTGCCATGTGTGCCCTCAACCCGCTCAGCCCGCCCGACTGGTCCGCCGCCCGGGACGAGCTGCGGGACGTCCTCGCTGCCGCCGGCTGGCCGGACGACCTCATCGGCGACGCCGAGCTCGCCCTGCACGAGCTGTTCGTCAACGCCTGGAAGCATGGCGGCAGCTCCGCGCCGACCGTCGTCCTCGTCCTCTCCGCCGACCGCACCGTGCGGGTCTCCGTCGCGGACGACAACCCGACCCTGCCCGAGCCCCGCCTCTCCGCCGACCCCTACGAGCTGTCCGGCCGCGGCCTGCACCTCGTCCGCTCGCTCACCCACCGCTTCGGTGCAGCCCCGCGCAAGCGCGGCAAGGGCAAGCTCGTCTGGTTCGAGCTGGACTGCGCCGCGTGACCGGGACCCGCCGATGAGTACCGCGAGCCTCCTCGTCGGAGCGGCGCTCCTCACCCTCCTCGCGCTCGCCCTCGCCACCGTCGCCCTCGGCGTCGTCACCGCCCTCAAGGTCAACGACGTCACCCCGAAGCCGATCACCCCGCACGGCCGCTGGGAGCTGCGCCGACTCCCCGACGGCACCCACGAGTACACCTGGATCGCGCGCCAGGCCGGCCGGTACGGCCCCGAGATCCCCAAGCCGCCCACCGCGACCGGCCGCCACCGCATACCGACCTGAGCCGTCAACGCGAAGGCCCCCGCCCACCAGGGGCGAGGGCCTCGCGGCACGTTCACACGCCGCGCTACTCCCAGCGGAAGAAGCGGGCCGCCGCGGCCAAACCGAGCACCGCCCAGCCGCCCAGGATGCCGAGGTCCGCCCACGGCACCCCGGCGCCGGTCTGCAGCACCGAGCGCAGGCCGTCGGAGAGGGCGGCGATCGGCAGCAGCTCCAGCACCGACTGCACCGCCGCCGGGAACTTCGACAGCGGGACGATCACCCCGCCCGCCAGCAGCAGCAGGATGAACACCAGGTTGGCCGCGGCCAGCGTGGCCTCCGCCCGCAGCGTGCCGGCCATCAGCAGGCCGAGGCCGGAGAACGCCGCCGTTCCGAGGACGAGGAGCGCGACGACGCTGAACGGGTCGCCCTGCGGGGACCAGCCCAGCGCCAGCGCGATCACCGACAGCAGCGCCACCTGCAGCGCCTCCGTCACCAGCACGCATCCGGTCTTCGCGGTGAGCAGCGCCCAGCGCGGCAGCGGGCTCGCGCCGAGCCGCTTCAGCACCCCGTAGCGCCGCTCGAAGCCGGTGGCGATGGCCTGCCCGGTGAACGCGGTGGACATCACCGCGAGCGCGAGCAGCCCCGGCGCCAGGAAGTCGACCCGCTTGCCGGGCCCGTCCACCGCGACGATGTCCACGGCTGAGAAGAGCACCAGCAGGACGGTCGGGATGATCACGGTCAGCAGCAGCTGCTCGCCGTTGCGCAGCAGCATCTTCGTCTCGAACGCCGTCTGGGCGAGCAGCATCCGGCCGACGGGGGCCGCACCGGGCTGAGGGGAGTACGAGGTCACGAGCGGAGGTCCCGTCCGGTCAGGTCGAGGAAGACGTCTTCGAGGCTGCGGCGCTGCACGGCGAGCCGCTCGGGGAGGATGCCGGAGGCCGCGCACCAGCCGGTGACGGTGGCCAGCAGCTGCGGGTCGACGGGCGCCTCGATCCGGTAGCTGCCGGGGGCGGGCTCGGCGGCCGCGGCACCCTCCGGGAGCTCCTTGAGCAGCGGGCCGAGGTCCAGCCCGGGCGGCCCGTCGAAGCGCAGCGAGGACTCGGCGCCGCCGCGGCAGAGCTCCTCGGTCGTCCCGTCGGCGATCACGCGGCCGCGGTCGACGATGGCGACCCGGTCGGCGAGCTGCTCGGCCTCGTCCATGTGGTGGGTGGTGACGACCACCGTGACGCCGTCCCGGCGCAGGTCGCGGACGAGGTCCCAGGTGGCGCGGCGGGCCTGCGGGTCGAGGCCGGCGGTGGGCTCGTCGAGGAAGACCAGCTCGGGGCGGCCGACCACGGCCATCGCCAGGGCGAGCCGCTGCTGCTGGCCGCCGGAGAGCCGGCGGTAGGTGGTGCGGCCGCAGGAGCCGAGGCCGAGCCGCTCGACCAGGGCGTCCACGTCCAGCGGGTGGGCGTGCAGCCTGGCGGTGTGCCGGAGCATCTCGACGGCCCGCGCGCCCGCGTAGACGCCGCCGGACTGCAGCATCACGCCGATCCGGGGGCGCAGCTCGGCGGCCTGCGTGACCGGGTCGAGGCCGAGGACGCGGACGGTGCCGGCGTCGGGGCGGCGGTAGCCCTCGCAGGTCTCGATGGTGGTGGTCTTGCCGGCGCCGTTGGGGCCGAGGACGGCGGTGATCGCGCCGCGTGCGAGGGTGAGGTCGAGACCGTCCACCGCGGTCTTCTCGCCGTAGCGCTTGACCAGCCCGGTGATCTGGACCGCGGGTTCGGAGTGCATACCGGCGAGTGTAAGAGGACCGAACGCCGCGGCTTGACGGCACCCTCGCCGGTCGTCCGACGGCACCCTCGCCGGTCGTCCGCCGGGCGTCTGCGGGGCGTCCGCCGGTCGTCCGCCGATCGTTCGTGCAGGTCAGGTAAGGCTTACCTGCGTGACAGAAGACACCGGTGAGGCATGGATCACGGCTTGTCCCGCCGGAAGTAATTACGCAACACTGGTGTTGTGAAAAACATGCGCGAGCACGCCACGCAGCAGGAGGCCGAGTCGGCCCCCGGCTGCGCCGTGCCCGCGACGGCGGCAGAGGTGCTGCTGGAGGGCCATCGCGCCACGCGCGACCGGGTCGCCCGGTCGATCCTGGACCACGGCCCCTCCTCCGCCGCCGACCTGGCGAACCGCCTCGGTCTGACCACCGCGGCCGTCCGCCGTCACCTGGACGGACTCGCCGCCGCCGGTCTGGTCGACGCCCGTGAACAGCGGGTGTACGGCAGCCGCGGCCGGGGCCGTCCGGCCAAGGTCTTCGCCCTCACCGACGCCGGCCGGGACGCCTTCTACCAGGCGTACGACCAGCTCGCGGCCGACGCGCTGCGCTGGATCTCCGACTCGGTGGGTGGCGGCAAGGCGGGCGAGGAGGCGGTCGCCGCCTTCGCCCGGGCCCGGTTCGGCAAGCAGGGCGAGCGTTACCTCGCGGCCCTGCGCCAGGCCGAGGCCGGTGAGCGCACCGAAGCGCTCGCCCAGGCGCTGAGCGCGGACGGGTACGCTGCCACCGTGCGGCGGGTTCCGTCGGCCGCGGCGAAAGCCCCGGCGGGCGCCCAGCTTTGCCAGCACCACTGCCCGGTCGCGCACATCGCCGAGCAGTTCCCGCAGCTCTGCGAGGCGGAGACCGAGGTCTTCTCCCAACTGCTGGGCACCCATGTGCAACGGCTGGCCACCATCGCCCACGGCGACGGGGTCTGCACCACCTATGTGCCGGCACCCGGTGCCGCATCGTCGCCCGCCCTGCGTGCCGCAGGCCAGGGTTCCGGTGCAGTGCCGACTGCCGGTACGTCCACCGAAGACTCAGCGTCCGCGCGTTAGGAAGCTCGCATGACTGACACCGTTTCGCACCCGGAGCTCGAAGGCCTGGGCACCTACGAGTACGGCTGGGCGGACCCGGACGCCGCCGGTGCCGTTGCCAAGCGCGGGCTCAGCGAGGAGGTCGTGCGCGACATCTCCGCGAAGAAGAACGAGTCCGAGTGGATGCTGAACCTGCGTCTCAAGGGCCTGAAGCTCTTCGGGAAGAAGCCCATGCCGACCTGGGGCTCCGACCTCTCCGGCATCGACTTCGACAACATCAAGTACTTCGTCCGCTCGACCGAGAAGCAGGCCGAGTCCTGGGAGGACCTGCCCGCGGACATCAAGGCCACCTACGACAAGCTGGGCATCCCGGAGGCGGAGAAGCAGCGCCTGGTCGCCGGTGTCGCCGCGCAGTACGAGTCCGAGGTCGTCTACCACCAGATCCGCGAGGACCTGGAGCAGCAGGGCGTCATCTTCCTGGACACCGACACCGCGCTGCGCGAGCACCCGGAGATCTTCAAGGAGTACTTCGGCACCGTCATCCCGGCCGGCGACAACAAGTTCGCCGCGCTGAACACGGCGGTCTGGTCCGGCGGCTCCTTCATCTACGTGCCGAAGGGTGTCCACGTCGACATCCCGCTCCAGGCCTACTTCCGGATCAACACCGAGAACATGGGCCAGTTCGAGCGGACGCTGATCATCGTCGACGAGGACGCCTACGTCCACTACGTCGAGGGCTGCACCGCGCCGATCTACTCCTCGGACTCGCTGCACTCCGCGGTCGTGGAGATCATCGTCAAGAAGGGCGGCCGCTGCCGCTACACGACCATCCAGAACTGGTCGAACAACGTCTACAACCTGGTCACCAAGCGCGCCGTGGCGTACGAGGGCGCGACCATGGAGTGGATCGACGGCAACATCGGGTCCAAGGTCACCATGAAGTACCCGGCCGTCTACCTGATGGGCGAGCACGCCAAGGGCGAGACCCTGTCGATCGCCTTCGCCGGTGAGGGCCAGCACCAGGACGCCGGCGCCAAGATGGTCCACATGGCGCCGAACACCTCCTCCAACATCGTCTCCAAGTCGGTGGCGCGGGGCGGCGGCCGCACCTCCTACCGCGGTCTGATCGAGATCGGCGAGGGCTCCAAGGGCGCCAAGTCCAACGTGCTCTGCGACGCCCTGCTGGTCGACACCATCTCCCGCTCGGACACCTACCCCTACGTGGACGTCCGCGAGGACGACGTGTCCATGGGCCACGAGGCGACCGTCTCCAAGGTCAGTGAGGACCAGCTCTTCTACCTGATGAGCCGGGGCATGACCGAGTTCGAGGCGATGGCGATGATCGTCCGTGGCTTCGTCGAGCCGATCGCCCGCGAGCTGCCGATGGAGTACGCGCTGGAGCTGAACCGGCTGATCGAGCTGCAGATGGAGGGCTCCGTCGGCTGACGGGAAGCCGCACGCAGTCCCACGTCCGCATTCTTAGGAAGAGAGCACCACGACAGCCATGGCTGACGTCAACACCCCCACCGGCTCCACCACCGCCGGTTCGATCGAGGTCGGCACCGCCGGGGCGGGCGCGCAGCTCGCCGGCCCCGGCACCGGCCGCGCCACCGTCCAGCAGCCGATCGACGCCCGCGTCGCGGTCGAGCCCTCCTACGACGTCGCGGACTTCCCGGTGCCCACCGGCCGCGAGGAGGACTGGCGGTTCACCCCGCTGCACCGCCTCGGCGGTCTGCACGACGGCAGCGCCGCCGGTGCGGACAAGGGCGAGGACAAGGTCGAGCTGAGCCTGCCGGACGGCGTCACCGCCGAGACCGTCGGCCGCGACGACACCCGCCTGGGCAAGGCCGGCAAGCCGGTCGACCGGGTCGCCGCCCAGGCGTTCAGCGCCTTCGAGCAGGCGCTGGTCGTCACCGTCCCCAAGGAGACGGTGCTCACCGAGCCGGTCAGGATCGACGTGCACGGCGAGGGCGGCACCCGCTTCGCCCACGTGGTGATCGACGTCAAGCCGTTCGCCGAGGCCGTCGTGGTGCTGAACCACACCGGCACCGGCACCCGCGCCGCCAACGTCGAGCTGCTGCTCGGCGACGGCGCCAAGCTCACCTTCGTCTCGGTCCAGGACTGGGAGCGCGACGCGGTGCACGCCGCCCAGCAGACCGCCCTGGTCGGCCGGGACGCCTCGCTCAAGTCCGTGGTCGTCACCTTCGGCGGCGACCTGGTCCGCATCCACCCGCGGGTCAGCTACGCCGCCCCCGGCGGCGAGGCGGAGCTGTTCGGCCTCTACTTCGCCGACGCCGGCCAGCACCTGGAGCACCGTCTGGTCATCGACCACGACACCCCGCACTGCCGCTCCAACGTGGTCTACAAGGGCGCGCTGCAGGGCCAGGACGCCCACGCGGTCTGGGTCGGCGACGTGCTGATCCGCGCCGCCGCCGAGGGCACCGACACGTACGAGCACAACCGCAACCTGGTGCTCACCGACGGCGCCCGGGTCGACTCGATCCCCAACCTGGAGATCGAGACCGGCGAGATCGTCGGCGCCGGCCACGCCTCCGCGACCGGCCGCTTCGACGACGAGCAGCTCTTCTACCTGCAGGCCCGCGGCATCCCGGCCGACGAGGCCCGCCGCCTGGTGGTGCGCGGCTTCTTCGCCGAGCTGGTCCAGCAGATCGGCGTCGCCGAGATCCAGGACCACCTGATGGAGAAGATCGAGGCCGAGCTGGAAGCGGCGGTCTGAGTCCGATGAGCTATCTCCGCGCCTGCGCGCTCAGCGAGCTGGCCGAGGACGTGCCCAAGCGCGTCGACCTCAACGGCGTGCCGGTCTCCGTCGTCCGCACCGACGAGGGGGTGTTCGCGATCAACGACACCTGCTCGCACGCGAACGTCTCGCTCTCCGAGGGTGAGGTCGAGGACTGCATGATCGAGTGCTGGCTGCACGGCTCCAGCTTCGACCTGCGCACCGGCAAGCCCTCCGGCCTGCCCGCCACCAAGCCGGTCGCTGTCTACCCCGTAAAGATCGAAGGGGACGATGTGCTCGTCTCCGTCAACCAGGAGTCCTGAGTACACATGGCAACCCTTGAAATCCGCGACCTGCACGTCTCCGTCGAGGCCGAGAACGGCCCGCGCGAGATCCTGAAGGGCGTCGACCTGACCGTGAAGCAGGGCGAGACCCACGCCATCATGGGTCCGAACGGCTCCGGCAAGTCCACCCTGGCCTACTCGCTGGCCGGCCACCCCAAGTACACCGTCACCGGCGGCTCCGTGCTGCTGGACGGCGAGGACGTGCTGGAGATGTCGGTCGACGAGCGCGCCCGGGCCGGCGTCTTCCTCGCGATGCAGTACCCGGTCGAGGTCCCCGGCGTCTCGGTCTCCAACTTCCTGCGCACCGCCGCCACCGCGGTCCGCGGCGAGGCCCCCAAGCTGCGCACCTGGGTGAAGGAGGTCAAGGAGGCGATGGCCGCCCTCCAGATGGACCCGGCCTTCGCCGAGCGCAACGTCAACGAGGGCTTCTCCGGCGGTGAGAAGAAGCGCCACGAGATCCTCCAGCTGGAGCTGCTCAAGCCGAAGATCGCGATCCTCGACGAGACCGACTCCGGCCTGGACGTCGACGCGCTGCGCATCGTCTCCGAGGGCATCAACCGGGTCCGCTCGACCGGCGAGGTCGGCACCCTGCTGGTGACCCACTACACCCGCATCCTGCGGTACATCAAGCCCGACCACGTCCACGTCTTCGCGGGCGGCCGCATCGTCGAGTCCGGCGGTGCCGAGCTGGCCGACAAGCTGGAGGAAGAGGGCTACGAGTCCTACGTGAAGGGCGGCGCTTCCGAGTGACCCGTACCCACTCGTCGGGGGTCCTGCCGGGCCTGCTCGACACCGACGCCATCCGCAAGGACTTCCCGGTCCTGCAGCGGCTGCTGCACGACGAGAAGCCGCTGGTCTACCTGGACAACGCGGCCACCTCGCAGAAGCCGCGCCAGGTGCTGGAGGCGCTGAACGCTTACTACGAGCGGCACAACGCCAACGTCCACCGCGGCGTGCACGTGCTGGCCGAGGAGGCCACCGCGCTGTACGAGGGCGCCCGGGACAAGGTCGCCGCGTTCGTCAACGCGCCGAGCCGCAACGAGGTGATCTTCACCAAGAACGCCTCGGAGTCGCTCAACCTGGTCGCCAACATGCTCGGCTGGGCCGACGAGCCCTACCGGGTGGACGCCGACTCCGAGATCGTCATCACGGAGATGGAGCACCACTCCAACATCGTCCCGTGGCAGCTGCTCTCGCAGCGCACCGGCGCGAAGCTGAAGTGGTTCGGGCTGACCGACGAGGGCCGGCTCGACCTGTCGAACATCGACGAGCTGATCACCGAGAAGACCAAGGTGGTCTCCTTCACCCTGGTCTCCAACCTGCTCGGCACGGTCAACCCGGTCGAGACCATCGTCCGCAAGGCCCAGTCGGTCGGCGCGCTGGTCGTCATCGACGCCTCGCAGGCCGCGCCGCACATGGTGCTGGACGTGCAGGCGCTGGAGGCCGACTTCGTCGCCTTCACCGGCCACAAGATGCTGGCCCCGACCGGCATCGGCGTGCTCTGGGGCCGCCAGGAGCTGCTGGAGGACCTCCCGCCGTTCCTCGGCGGCGGCGAGATGATCGAGACCGTCACCATGGGCTCGTCCACCTACGCCCCGGCGCCGCACAAGTTCGAGGCCGGCACCCCGCCGATCGCGCAGGCGGTCGGGCTGGGCGCGGCCATCGACTACCTGTCGGGCATCGGCATGGAGAAGATCGCCGCGCACGAGCACGCCATCACCGCGTACGCGGTCGAGCGGCTGCTGGAGGTCCCGGACCTGCGGATCATCGGTCCGCGGACGGCCGTGGACCGCGGCGCCGCGATCTCGTTCACGCTGGGCGACATCCACCCGCACGACGTGGGCCAGGTGCTGGACGAGCAGGGCATCGCCGTGCGCGTCGGCCACCACTGCGCGCGGCCGGTCTGCCTGCGGTACGGAATTCCGGCGACCACGCGGGCGTCGTTCTATCTGTACTCGACGCCGGGCGAGGTCGACGCCCTGATCGACGGCCTGCACCACGTCCGGAACTTCTTCGGCTGACGGGACGGGGCTCGACGATCATGAAGCTCGACTCGATGTACCAGGACATCATCCTGGACCACTACCGCAACCCGCACGGCAAGGGGCTGCGGGACGGCGACGCCGAGGTGCACCACGTCAACCCCACCTGCGGGGACGAGATCACGCTGCGGGTGAAGCTCGACGGTGCCACGGTCGCCGACGTCTCGTACGAGTCGCAGGGCTGTTCGATCAGCCAGGCCAGCGCCTCGGTGCTGAACGACCTGGTGGTCGGCAAGACCGTCGGCGAGGCGCAGGCCGTCCAGGAGGCGTTCCTGGAGCTCATGCAGAGCAAGGGCCAGGGCGAGGGCGACGAGGAGGTGCTGGAGGACGCGGTCGCGTTCGCCGGCGTCTCCAAGTACCCGGCCCGGGTCAAGTGCGCGCTGCTGAGCTGGATGGCCTGGAAGGACGCCACCGCCAAGGCGCTCGCCGAGCACCCCGCCGTCGACGGCACGAACAACTGACGCAGAGGAGGACAGAACCATGAGTGACACCGACGCCACCGCCTCCCCCGCTGCGGAGGAGGCCCCCCTGGGCATCGTCGGCACCACCGCCGGCACCGTCTCCGTCGAGGACCTCACCGAGGCCCTGATGGACGTGGTCGACCCGGAGCTGGGCATCGACGTCGTCAACCTGGGCCTGATCTACGGGATCCACATCGACGAGTCCGACGTGGCCACCATCGACATGACGCTCACCTCGGCGGCCTGCCCGCTGACCGACGTCATCGAGGACCAGGCCAAGACCGCGACCGACGGCCTGGTGCAGGACCTGCGCATCAACTGGGTCTGGATGCCGCCGTGGGGCCCGGACAAGATCACCGACGACGGCCGCGAGCAGCTCCGCGCACTCGGCTTCAACGTCTGACGGTCGGGTCTTCGTCAACCCGCTGCCGCGCAAACCTCCCTTTCGAGGGAAAGGTCTGCGCGGCAGTGGTATATCTGCGACCAGGCGGCCAGGCTGGTGCCGCGACCTCGGAGGGAGCGAAGTCATGTCGGTGGTTGCGTTCGCGCAGTTGCTTCTGCCTGACTCGCCGTACGCCATGTGGGTCCGCGGAGAACTGGACGAATACCTCCGGCTCCCGGACGACGGCACGCGGGTTGAGGTGATCGGAGGGGAGATCGTCGTGTCACCGGCGCCGGTTTATGCCCATGGAGGGATCCTCTCCGACGTTCAGCGAGGCTTTGAGCGGGCTTGGTTTCTCGATGCCGCCTTCCCGTGGCGGGCCGTGCAGACCATCAACCTGGATCTGGTCGAGATCGGTGACGGCTACATCCCCGACATGGTGGTTCTGCACAGGGACGTCGATGCCGAGAAGCGGGCGGAGGATCCACTCCATCTCTACCCGCACGACCTCGGGCTGGTGGTCGAGGTCACCTCGTCGTCCAATGCGCGCCACGACCGGCGGCCCATGTTCGGCCGACAGGTGAAACCCGCCAAGTGGAGCGGGTACGCGCGGACTGGGGTTCCGCACTACCTGCTGGTCGATCGCGATCCGCGGCAGCCGGGGATCACCCTGTTCGGCGAGCCGGACAAGGCCGACGGGACGTACGAGGTCCTTGGCGAGTGGAAGTTCGGCGAGTCCGTCCGGTTGCCCGAGCCCTTCGGTGTCGAGGTCGGGACGGATGCCTGGAAGCCCTGGTCCGCGTAGACCGGGGCCGAACACGCCGCCGCCCGGGACGTGGTGTCGTCCCGGGCGGCGGCGTTCGCGTGGGTCAGGCCTGCTTGGGGCGCTTGGCCACGGCGAGGGCCAGGCCCGCGCAGAGCAGGGCGGCGAGGCTCGCGAAGCCGCTGACGGCCGGGAGCAGGCCGTAGTGCTGGACGAGGGCGCCGACGCCGACGATCGGGAGCGAGCTGCCGAGGTAGACGATGATCCACAGGGAGCTGAGCTCGGAGCCCCGGCGCTCGGGGTTCATGGCGGCGACGGCGGTGGTGAACAGGGAGCGGAAGGCCACGCCCTGGCAGGCGCCGCCGAGGACGCTGCCGATGAAGAGCAGCGCGGGGGTGCCGGTGTACTGGGCGGCGACCACCAGGCCCAGCCCGGAGGCGAGGCCGGTCATGCCGAGGGCGATGACCAGGCGGTCCGAGGTGGGCGGGACGAGCAGCTGGGCGACGGCGGAGGAGCCGAGCAGCAGCGCCGCCACCACCGCACCGATCAGGTGCGAGTCGGTGTGCAGCAGCTTCGCGCTGAAGGCCGGGGCCAGGCTCAGGTAGACGCCGAACACCGCGTAGGAGATGAAGCCCGCGGCCGAGGCGAGCAGGAACTCGCGGCGGCCGGTCACCGGCAGCGCCAGGCGCTGCGGGCGCAGGTGGGCCGGGGTGGTGATCCGCGGCGGCGAGGCCGGCGGGCGGTTGCGGCCGGGCATCCGGGGGTGGACCACGGCCAACGGCACGCAGAGCGCCATCAGCGCGATGGCGTGCAGCAGGAACGGCGTCAGCAGCGGGTCGGAGCCGCCGGACAGCAGGGCGCCGACGACCGGGCCGAGCGCGACACCGCCCGCGGAACAGGCCAGGGTGAGCTTGGCGGCCAGCGTCGGGTGGTCCGGCAGCAGGTCCCCGAGGGCGGCTCCGGCGGCGCCGGTGGAGAACCCGACCGCGATGCCCTGGACGGCCCGGCCGAGGGCGAGCTGCCAGAAGCTGCCGGCGGTGGCGAACACCACGTCACCGGCGGCCGCCAGCGCCACGGCGGGCAGGATCATGGCGCGCCGGCCGAGGTGGTCGGACCAGTGGCCGACCACGGCCAGCACCGGGACCAGCGCGAAGATGTAGATCGTGAAGAGGATCGAGGTGTCGATCGGGGTGAGCGCCAGGCGCTGCTGGATCAGCGGGTAGATCGGCGTCGCCAGATTGGCACCGATCAGCATGAACAGCAGGGCGGTCGAGACCAGGCCGACGCGCACGCCGCGGACGGCGTTCCAGCGGCTGATCGCGGCGAGCTGGAGCTGGGCGCGCGGCGCGAGCTCCAGGGGAAGCAGGGCCTCCGACAGTCGGCGTCCGTCGAGCTGCGCAGTGCGCAGGCCGGTGCCGGCGGGGGAGAGGTCCGCCATGAAAGGGATCTCCTGTGGCAGGGCACCACCGGGTCGGCGGGGTGTGCCGGCGCGCCCGTCCGGAGGCGCTGTGGTGGTGGCCGCGGTACGGGGCTCCCTGGTGGAGCGGATGAGCTGAGGATCGGGCGTCGTTGCCCGGTGGCCCGCGCGGGGTGTGCACGGCACCAATCCGAAGGATAAGGGGTGGGCGCACGGTCGCGGCGCGCGCCCCGGGGGCCGGGCATCGGGCGTGCCCGCCCTATACGCTGAGGTAGGAGACCGGTACGCGGAGCTGATCGGCTGACATTGGGGCCGACCGGCTGACCGCTGGCTGTAGGGAGAACGCGCAACGATGGCCGGACGACGTCGGAAGAACGCTGGGGCCGCGGCGACGGGCACGCCGGGTGAGGGCGCGGTGCTCCCGGCCGACCTGGAGCTGCAGGACCTCTACGGGGCGTTCGCCGCGCACGGGCTGGACGACGAGGACCTGGACGACGCCGCCGTGCTGGTGCCGCCGGTGAAGCTGCCGGCCGAGGACGAGCTGGCCGCGCAGGCGAAGGCCGTGCCGATGTTCGGGTATGCGCTGAAGCTGGCCCGCTGGACGGCCCCGCACCGGCCGGTGGACGAGTTCGGGGACCTGACCGGCCCGGACCGGGCGCCCGCCGCCCGGCTGCTCGGCCTCGCCCCGGAGCAGGGCGACGCGCCCGAGGAGGCCGTGGTCGAGGCGATGCGGGCCTGGTCGCTGGCGTGCGACCTGGACCTGATCGAGATCGGCACCACCGCCGCCGGCGAGCACGTGGCCGTCCCCGGCCCGGACCTGGAGCCGGCCGAGGAGGGGGACCCGGAGACCGTCCTGGAGCTCTGGCTGACCGCCGCCGGGATCGTCCGGGAGCTGGCGGTGGAGGCGGACTCGCTGCCGGAGGAGGAAGAGGAGGGCGGGGAACCGTCGGTCGCGGCGGGCGAGGAGGACGAGGAGCGGCTCGCGCAGGTCGAGGAGGCCCGTGACGAGGCCGCCGAGCTGCTCGACGAGGCCCTCCAGGTGCTGTACGAGACGACCGCCTTCGCCGAGCCCGGCACCGAGACCGTGCCGCTCGGCGTGCTGGCCGCGCTGCTGGTCGTCCCGGAGGGCGAGGAGCCGAGCGAGGAGCTGCTCGGCGACATCACCGACGTGATGGTGGCACTGGACCCGATGCTGGGCGACCTCGCCGAGCTGGGCCTGCTGGACTACCGCCCGATCGACCCGGAGCTGTTCGACGAGGAGGAGGGCGGGGAGGGCGACGGGCCGGCCGCCCCCGCCATCGGCGAGGAGCCGCTGGACGAGGAGGAGTCGGCCCGCTTCGGCCTGGTCCGGCTGACCCCGCTCGGCCAGTACGGCATCCGGCAGTGGCTGCTGGAGGACGGCTACGACGCGCCGCTGGTCGGCGAGCTGGCCCAGGGCGACGCGGCCGAGCTGCTGCGCTCGGTGTGCGAGTCGGCCAACGTGCTGCCCGACGAGGAGCTGCGGGTCTGGATCACCGGCCGGGAGCCGGTGGAGGCCGCGCGCGAGCTGCTCGCCGCGTCGCGCGGCAGCGACGCGTACGCGCCGATGCGCCGGATGCTCTGCCAGCTGGCGCTGACCATGCTGGGGGCGCCGGCCGAGCCCGCCGTCCGGGAGGTGCTGGACGACCCGGAGCTGGGCGGGGGCGCGCGGGCCTGGCTGGCCGGGCTGGGCGCCACCGACGTGCCCGCGCCGGAGCGGTCGATGGCGCTCTGGACGGTGGTCGACACCTTCGCCGCCCAGCTGCTCGACACCGGCGGCGACGCCGAGCTGCTGCGCGAACTGATCGCCGACCTGCCGGTGACCGACAACCCGGCGAGCTACTTCGGCGAGCTCTGGCGGGTCGACCACCCCTACACGGCGGACGTGCTGGAGGCGGTCGGCGAGCTGCACCTGGACCGGACGGTGGCCAAGGAGGCACGCAAGGCGGCGTTCAAGGCCCGGTCGAAGGGGCAGTGACACCCGCAGCGGCACCCGCAGCGGCACCTGCAGCGGCACCTGCGGTGACACCGGTGGTGACACCCCCGGTGCTCACGGCAGGTCCAGCGAGCCGTCCTCGGTGAAGGGGAAGAAGGGGTTGTGGGCCAGCTCCCAGAGGTGGCCGTCGAGGTCCTCGAAGTAGCCGGAGTAGCCGCCCCAGCCGGTCGTGACCGGGGGCTTGACCACCGTGGCACCGGCGGCGACGGCCGTCTCCAGGGCGGCGTCCACCCGCTCGGGCGATTCGAGGTTCACCGCGAGGGTGACGCCCCGGAACGAGGGCTCGCCGGTGGCGGGCACGCCCGCGTCGGCGGCCAGCTCGTCGTAGGGGAAGAGGCCGAGCACCGAGTCGGCCGTCCGGAACCAGACGATCTCCGGGCTGGAGGCCGACGAGCGGCGCCACCCCAGCGCCTCGTAGAAGCGGGCGCTGGCGTCGAGGTCGGCCACCCCGAGGGTGACGATGCTGATCCGGGCAGGGAAGTCCTTGGCTGCTGTCATGCCCGACAGCGTAGGAAGCCGGACTGACAAACCCCGGACCTGACACGGCGTGGTGCGGGCGGATCCGCCCGCTCGGGCAACGGAGCTGATGACCCGGCAGGTCGGGCCACGTATCGTGTCCCGCAGGCGCGCGGGAGCGGCGAGGAAGCGGGGGTGCGGCGCGGGATGGCGTGGGAGAACGGTGGCAGGCAGGACGGTCTCCGGGGCGACGGGCCGAGGCGGGTGGACCCGCGCGGGCGGGAGGACCGCTTCGCCGACCAGGAGGAGTTCGCCCGCCGCACCCTCGCCGCGGCGGACTTTCCGGTGTACGGCGTGGCGGCCGGGGTGGACCCGGAGGGCGACGCGCTGGCCGCCTTCGAGACCTCGGACGGCGTGCTCTCCTGGGTCGAGGTCCGGTCCGGCGACCGCACCGCCGCCGACGGCCCGTACGTCACCGTGCGCACCCACCGGCCCGGCGCCGAACGGTCCGGCGCGCTGCCCGAACTGGAGGACCTGGTCGAGGACGAGCGCGACCGGGTGTACGAGCAGCTCGGCGTGGACGAGGGCGACGACTGCCCCGGGCGGGTCCGGGCGCTGCGCGAGTGGATCACCGTGGACGGCGAGCCGCGGGCGGTGGAGGTGCACGAGGACCGGCGCGAGCTCTGGACGTGCCCGGACGCCGTTCCCGGCGACTGTCCCCGGCCCGGGGCCGGGCCGGTCTGGGCCGGCCGGTTCCGGGTCGGCGGGCTGACCGTCACCGTCTGCGGGCGCGGGGTGCCGCCGGGCGGCCTGGAACTGGCGCCGGTCGACGACGTGGAGCGGTACCTGCGCGGCCGCACCGCGCTGATGCGCTCGCTCGCCTCCCGGCGCAGCCGGTACGTGCCGGTGGAGGAGCGCGAACTCCCCCCGGTCACCGGGCTGGAGGCGCACCGGGCGGTGATCGAGCACAGCATCGCCGAGTCCGCCGCGATCGAGGCGCAGGTGCGGGCCGGGCGGACGCCCCGGCTGCCGCGCGGGCTGCGCGGCGAGACCGGCTCGCTGCGCTGGGAGGCCGCGGTGCGCCAGCAGATGCGGCTCGCCTCGGAGAGCCGGGAGGAGGCGGTCGCGGCGGTGACCGCGATGGTCAACCACCTCAACCGGCTCTCCCGGCGCACCCAGTGGGTGGTCGGCACGCCGGAGGGGGAGGCCGCGGTCGAGGAGGTGATCCGCCACACGGTGTTCGCCAGCGAGGTGGCGAGCCTGCCGGCGCAGCGCGCCTGGGCGCAGCTGTGGCGGGACCGGCCCTGCGCCGAGGGCGGCGGCCAGGACGGGCAGCGGCTGGGGGAGCAGCTCTGGCTCTCGGCCTGGGAGCAGTGGCGGACGGCCCGCACGGGGCGGTGAGCGGGGCCCGGACGGGGCGGTGACCGGGGGCCCCGGACGGGGCTGCGGGGCTGTGACCTGTGGTGCTCACGGCAAAGAACGGGTCATGGATTCGAATAAGGTCGGCAAAAGACCACTCTGACGAGGCGTCCGATTCACCGGGTGTTCACCGCACCGGCGGAGTCTGCTGGGCGTCGACGACCTGCCTCGACACCCCGCACGCCGCGCACCGGGCCCGCCCCGGTCGGCGCCCCACCTCTCAGGAGTGACTGACATGTCGCTGTCCCGCCGGGACTTCGTCAACCGTTCCACCCTCGTCGGGGCCGGCGTGCTGATCGCCGGCAGCGCCGAGGCCCTGGCCAGCGCGCCGGGCGCGATCGCGGCCCCGGTCGGCGGCGAGGTGCAGGCCGCCGCCACCGCGGACGCCGAGCGTGCCGCCGTCGGCTACGGCCCGCTGGTCAAGGACCAGGCGAACCTGCTCTCGCTGCCCAAGGGCTTCCGGTACACCGTGCTCAACCGGGCCGGCCAGACGAAGCTGCGCACCGGCGAGTTCACCCCGAGCAACCACGACGGCACCTCCGCCTTCGAGGACGAGCACGGCGGCAACCTGCTGGTCGTCAACCACGAGCTGAGCGGCGCGCGCGCCAACTGGCCCAACCCGGTCCCGCTGACCGAGGGTCACGTCTACGACCCGGGCGCGGCCGGCGGCTGCACCATCGTGCACGCCAAGGCCGACGGCAAGGTCGAGCAGTGGGTCGGCATCGCCGGCACCGCCACCAACTGCGCGGGCGGCGTGTCCCCGTGGGGCACCTGGTTGTCCGGCGAGGAGACCGAGGACAAGGCCGGCAAGAACGGCTTCACCAAGGACCACGGCTACATCTTCGAGGTCGACCCGTTCGACGACGACTACAACCGTGACCCGCAGCCGGTGAAGGCCTTCGGCCGGTTCGCGCACGAGGCGGTCGTCGTGGACCCGAAGCGCGGCCACGTCTACCTGACCGAGGACGCCTCGAACCCCAACGGCCTGCTGTTCCGCTGGACCCCGCCGGCCGGCTTCAAGCACGGCCGCTACCAGCTGCGCAAGCTCGCCGCCGACGCCGGCGTGCTGGAGGCCTTCAAGGTCTTCGACGCGCAGGGCAAGTTCGTCGACGACCTCTCGCGCGCCACCAAGGTCGGCACCACCTTCGGCGTGGACTGGGTCAAGGTCCAGGACCGCGACGCCCAGACGGTGTCCATCCGCAAGCAGTTCAAGGACGGCGAGGTCACCCGCGCCCGCAAGCTGGAGGGCATGTGGTGGGGTGACGGCGGCTTCTACTTCGTCTCCAGCTTCGCCCGTTCGGAGAGCCCGGTCCAGCACGACGGCCAGGTCTGGTTCTACAGCCCGGTCCGCCGCACCATCACCCTGAAGGTGCTGCTCGGCGTCAACACCGACGTCTGGGGCGACCACGACAACTACGACGGCCCGGACAACATCACCGTCTCGCCCTACGGCGGCATCGTGATCGCCGAGGACGGCGAGGGCGTCTCGCACCTGTTCGGCGCGACCGAGGAGGGGCTGACCTACCCGATCGCCCGCAACGAGCTGAACATCGGCACCGCCGAGAAGCCGGAGTTCAGCGAGTTCACCGGCGTCACCTTCTCGGACGACGGCAAGACCCTGTTCGCCAACATCCAGACCCCGGGCATCCAGCTGGCCATCACCGGCCCGTGGCACCGGCTGAAGGAGCACAAGCGCGGCCAGGGCTACGGCGAGTGAGCCTGACGCGCTGACGGAACGCGGAAGGGGCCTGCTCCACGGAGCGGGCCCCTTCCGGGCGTCCGGGGGCGTCCGGGCTCTCACGCGTCCGGGGGCAGCCGCAGCTGGAGCATCGCCAGCAGCCGCTGCTGCGGCTGGGCCAGGTCGAGGCCGGTCAGCTGCTCGGCCCGGCGCACCCGGTAGCGCAGGGTGTTGGGGTGGATGTGCAGGGCGTCGGCGGCCACCCGGACCTCGCCGAGCGCGTCCAGCCAGGCCAGCACCGACTCGGCGAGCCGGGTGCCGTGCCGGCGGTCGTACGCGGTGAGCGCGGTCAGCCGCGGGTCGCGCAGGCCGCCGCGCTCCTGCAGCAGCGCCACCATCTCGCTGACCAGCACCTCGGCCTGGACGTCGATCAGCGCGGCGACCTCGAGGTCCACCCCGCCGCGGCCCATCGCGTCCAGGATCCGGTCCGCCTGGGCCCGGGAGTCGGGCACCTGGGCCAGGCCGTCCACCGTGGAGCCGATCGCCGCGCGCAGCGGGACGCCCAGGTGGTCCCGGGCCGCCACGACGACCTCCTGGGCCCAGTCGCGGACCGTCGTCATCGGCAGTCCGGCGGGCAGTTCGGGCAGCAGCACGTACACCCGGGACTCGATCGGGGCGAGCAGCGCGGCGCGGTGCCGGGCGGCGGTGTGCACCGAGATCAGGCCGGTCACCTCGGAGCGGGTGAGCGCCTCGGTGGTCCGCGCGCTGTACGCCAGGACGGTGGCCGGGCGGCGCAGGTCCAGGCCGAGGTGGGTGGCGAGGGACTGCGGGCCGGTCGAGCCCTCCAGCAGGCCGGTGAGCAGGGTCCGGGTCAGCCGGACGTCCGCCGACAGCTCCCGGCGCCGGCGCACCAGTTGGGCCGCCGCCACCCGGGCCGCGCCGACCAGGGCCTGTTCGGCGAGCGGGGCGAGCGGCTGGGCGCCCTCCTGGACCCAGATGGTGCCGAGCGGCTGGGCGCCGGCCCGGATGCCGATCGCCAGCCGGCGGCGCAGGCCGAGTTCGGGATGCGGCTCGACCGCGATGGGGGCGTCCGAGGTGCGCAGGTGCTGGAAGATGCCCCACTCGCGGAGCTTGGAGAGGTACGGCTCGGGACCCTGCCAGCCGAGGATGGAGAGCCGCCGGAGGTCGTCCACCTCGTCGGAGTCGGAGGAGCGGGAGTAGGCCAGCACCCGGCTGGAGGTGTCCTCGATCGAGACGATGCCGTTGGTGAGCACGGCGACGGTCTGGGCGAGGGAGAAGAGGTCGCCCGCGTTGTGCTCGGGGGTGCCGGCCGCGTCCGGGGTGTCCGGGCCCGCGATGATCGCGCGGGCCAGCGAGTCCAGGTGTTCCCAGCGGGTCTCCCGGCGGACCGAGAGCAGCGCGACGCCGGCCTCGGTGGCGGCCTCGCGCAGGGCGTCGGCCTGGCCGGGGGCGTCCAGCTTGACCGCGACGGCCGCCGCACCGGCGCGGCCGGCGGCGCGCAGGGCGGGGAGGGCGGCCCGGCCGCGGGCGCCGATGGCGAGGACGAGTTCGCCGGCGGCCGCGGCCGGCGGGTCCTCGGGGTCGAGGATGGCGACGTCGCGCACCGGGACGTCCAGCCCGTGGGGGGCGGCCTGGAGCTCGACCAGCGGTTCGCCGAGGGACATCAGCAGTTGACGGAGCGGGAGGCCGGGGGTGGCTGCGAGTCCGGAGGCGGGCGGAAGGCCGGTGGCCGGGAGTCCGGGGGCGGTCGGGAGTCCGGGGGTGGTCATCCGGGTCTCCTTCATCCGCTCGGACAATGCCGTGTGGTTGATTTTAGCCGGGCGGACAGTGCTTCCGCCGGGTTCGCGCCGGGTTCGCGTGGAGCGGGGTGGCCGGCGCCGTCACCGGACCGGCGCCGGGGCGGCCGCTGCCGTGACCGTGCCGTGACCCCTTCGTCGGGCCGGACAACGCCGTACGGGGGACTTTAGCCGCCAGGCCAATCAAGTGGGCCCCGGTGCAGGAATAGCGTTCGTCGTGTGGCCGACGTGCGACCCGCGTCGGCATCCCCGCATCAACCGAAGGAGAGCGTGCGCTCTATGGACGCTGTGACCCAGGTCCCCGCGCCGGTGAACGAGCCGGTCCACAGCTACGCCCCCGGCAGCCCGGAACGGGCCCGCCTGGAGGCCAAGCTGAAGGAGCTGGGCGGCCAGGAGCCGGTCCAGCTGACCATGACGATCAACGGTGAGCGCCGGATGGGCGGCGGCACCGAGATCCACGTCGTCCAGCCGCACAACCACGCGGCGAGGCTCGGCACCCTGCGCAACGCCACCCAGGCCGACGCGCAGGACGCCATCGACACTGCCCTGGCCGCTGCCCCGGCCTGGCAGGCGCTCTCCTTCGACTCCCGCGCCGCGATCTTCCTCAAGGCCGCCGACCTGCTGGCCGGCCCCTGGCGCGAGACCCTGGCCGCCGCCACCATGCTCGGCCAGTCCAAGACCGCCCAGCAGGCCGAGATCGACACCCCGTGCGAGCTGGTCGACTTCCTGCGCTTCAACGTGCACTTCGCCCGCCAGATCATGGCCGAGCAGCCGATCTCCTCGGACGGCGTGTGGAACCGCAGCGACCACCGCCCGCTGGAGGGCTTCGTCTACGCGATCACCCCGTTCAACTTCACCGCCATCGCCGGCAACCTGCCGACCGCGCCGGCGCTGATGGGCAACGTGGTGCTGTGGAAGCCGTCCCCCACCCAGCAGTACTCCGCGCACCTGCTGATGCAGCTGCTGGAGGAGGCCGGGCTGCCCAAGGGCGTCATCAACATGGTCACCGGTGACGGCCTGGACGTCTCCGCCGTCGCGCTGAAGCACCCGGCGCTGGCCGGCATCCACTTCACCGGCTCCACCGCCACCTTCCAGCACCTGTGGCGCGAGGTCGGCACCAACATCGCCGGCTACCGCACCTACCCGCGGATCGTCGGCGAGACCGGCGGCAAGGACTTCCTGGTCGCCCACCCGTCCGCCGACCCGGCCGTGCTGAAGACCGCGATGACCCGCGGCGCCTTCGAGTTCCAGGGCCAGAAGTGCTCGGCGCTCTCCCGCGCGTACGTCCCCGCCTCGCTCTGGGCCGGCCTCAAGGACGCGTTCCGCGACGAGGTCGAGAGCCTCACCATGGGCGACGTCACCGACCTGTCCAACTTCATGTCGGCCGTCATCGACGACCGCGCCTTCGCCAAGAACAAGGCCGCCATCGACCGGGCCCAGGCCGACCCGCAGGTCGAGGTGCTGGCCGGCGGCACCTACGACGACTCGGTGGGCTACTTCGTCCGCCCGACCGTGCTGGTCTGCCAGGACCCGGCGAGCGAGTACTTCCGGGACGAGTACTTCGGCCCCGTCCTCGCGGTGTACGTCTACGAGGACGAGAAGTACGAGGAGATGCTGGCGCAGATGGAGTCGGTGTCGGCCTACGGCCTGACCGGCTCGATCATCTCCCAGGACCGCGCCGCCGCCCAGGACGCCATGCACAAGCTGCGCTTCGCGGCCGGCAACTTCTACATCAACGACAAGCCGACCGGCGCGGTCGTCGGCCAGCAGCCGTTCGGCGGCGGCCGGGCCTCCGGCACCAACGACAAGGCCGGCGCCAAGCAGAACCTGGCGCGCTGGACCTCCACCCGTTCGGTCAAGGAGACCTTCGTCCCGCCGACCGACTACCGCTACCCGCACATGGGCTGAGTGCCCCCGGACCTCGTGGTCCCTGACGCCCGGTCCCGCAGCCGGGCGTCCCCCACGGGCGGCGGACTGCCCACCCCTCCGGTCCGCCGCCCGTCGTTCTGCCACTTTCTGCCACCCTTAGAAGCACCAGCTCCAGGAGTCACGATGCTCCGTTCCGCCCTCCTCGCGGCCTCCCGCTCCCCGCAGGTCCGCACCGTGGTCGAGAAGTTCCCGCCGACCCACGCCATAGTCGAGCGCTTCGTCGCCGGCGAGAAGCTCGACGACGCGGTCACCGCCTGCGACGACCTCGTCGCCACCGGCCGCAAGGTCACCCTGGACCACCTCGGCGAGGACACCCAGGACGCCGCCCAGGCCGCCGGCACCGCCGAGGCCTACGAGCACCTGCTGGCCGCCCTCAAGGACACCGGCCTCGCGGCCGGCGCCGAGGTCTCGGTGAAGCTGTCGGCCGTCGGCCAGTTCCTCCCGGTGGACGGCGAGAAGATCGCCCTGGAGAACGCCCGCCGCATCTGCGAGGCCGCCGCCGACGCCGGCACCACGGTGACCCTCGACATGGAGGACCACACCACCACCGACTCCACCCTCGCCATCGCGCGCGAGCTGCGGGCGGACTTCCCCTGGCTGGGCGTCGTCCTCCAGGCCTACCTGCGCCGCACCGAGGCCGACTGCCGCGAGTTCGCCGGCGCCGGCTCCCGGGTGCGCCTGTGCAAGGGCGCCTACAAGGAGCCCGAGTCGGTGGCCTTCCAGGGCAAGCGCGAGGTCGACCTCGCGTACGTCCGCGCCCTGAAGGTGCTGATGGCGGGCGAGGGTTACCCGATGATCGCCTCGCACGACCCCAACATGATCAAGATCGCCGGCCAGCTGGCCGAGTGGAACGGCCGCAAGCGGGACTCCTTCGAGTACCAGATGCTCTACGGCATCCGCCCCGAGGAGCAGCTGCGCCTCGCCGGCGAGGGCAACACGATGCGCGTGTACCTGCCTTACGGCGAGGAGTGGTACGGCTACTTCATGCGCCGCCTGGCCGAGCGCCTGCCTGACCATGCGGGAGCGCGAGATCGTCATCGACCGCACGTGCGCGCGGTGCGGCTGCGAGTACGAGTGGGGGGTGCACGTGCTGGTGTTCGCC
>NZ_JBEYVJ010000057.1:0-33234 GCF_040643935.1 Kitasatospora sp. NPDC047058
GCTGCCGCCCGCGCCGCGCGAACCCCAGGCCGGGCCGCGCGAACCCCAGGCCGGGCCGCGGGACTGTCTGGCCGCGCCCACCACCGTCTACCTCGGCGAGGCCGCCGAGGCCGGCCGGGAGCTCACCACCGACTTCGAGATGATGATCGTCCGGGCCCGGGTGGACATCGCCGAACGGCTCGGACTGCGGCCCGGCGAGGCGATCGTGGTCCGCCGTCAGCTGCGGATGCTGGACCGGGAGCCGTACTCGATCGAGGAGAGCCACTACCGGGCCGGCCTCGCCGCCGGCACCCCGCTGATGGAGCCGGACCAGATCGACGGCGGGGACGAGGCCGTGCTCGCCGCGCTCGGCCGCACCGAGGTCGGCGCCGTCGACCACCTGGTGGCCCGGATGCCCGGCCCCGAGGAGGCGCAGTGGTTCCAGGGCGGCCCCGGGGTGCCGCTGATGGTCCAGACCCGGGTGACGTACGACCGGCGCGGGCCGGTCCGGGTCATCGAGACCCGCTACTCCGCCGACCGCAGCCGGCTGGTCTACGGCGTCGGCGACCTCGCCGCGCGGGCCCAGCTGCCCGCGCCCGCCGCGCCCGTCGACCCGGCCCGGGCCGACGCGCCGTGACGCGCCGGCCCCGGGCCGCGGGCACCGCCGTGTGTGCCGTGCCGCCGGGCCGGTCAGCCCGCCAGGGCCTTCTTGACCTGGAGCAGGCTCGGGTTGGTCATCACGACCCGCTCGCCGCCGCCCTCCGGCGTCACCAGCACCGTCGGCACCGTCTGGTTGCCGTTGTTCACCGACTCGACGAAGGACGCCGACGCCGGGTCCTCCTCGATGTTGACCTCGGTGTAGCCGATGCCCTCCCGGTCCAGCTGGCTCTTGAGGCGGTTGCAGTAGCCGCACCAGGTCGTGCTGTACATCGTGACGCTGCCGGACATCGGGGGGACTCCTTCGGGAAGAGGGGCGTGCGGTCTCGGGGGAGAACGCGTGCCGTGCACCGGTCATTCCGCGGGACCGGTCGGTCCGCGGGCGCCCGGAGCGGGGACGGCCCCGCACGCCCGGCCGCGCGCCGATCATCCTGCGATCACACCGGGCCTGTGGACAACTCCGCCCGGATTGTCGGCCCGGGCTGAGAGGATGGAACGCATGCAGGAAGACCTTCTGAGCGGCAGCCCGTTCGACTTCGGCGGCGCCGGGCCCGCCACCGGCCCCGACGCGGTGCTCGCCGGGCTCGACCCCGAGCAGCGGGCCGTCGCCACCGCCCTGCACGGGCCCGTCTGCGTCCTCGCCGGCGCCGGCACGGGCAAGACGCGCGCCATCACCCACCGGATCGCCTACGGCGTGCGCAGCGGCGTCTACCAGCCCGCCCAGGTCCTCGCCGTCACCTTCACCGCGCGCGCCGCCGGGGAGATGCGCGGCCGGCTGCGCCAGCTCGGCGCCGAGGGCGTCCAGGCCCGCACCTTCCACGCCGCCGCGCTGCGCCAGCTCCAGTACTTCTGGCCGCGCGCCGTCGGCGGACCGGTGCCCCAGCTGCTGGAGCGCAAGGTCCAGCTGGTCGCCGAGTCCGCCGGGCGCTGCGGCCTGCGGGTCCAGCGCACCGAGCTGCGCGACCTCACCGCCGAGATCGAGTGGGCCAAGGTCACCCAGCTCGGGCCCGACGACTACCCCGCCGCCGTCCAGAAGTCCGGCCGCGAGGCCCCGCGCGACCCGGCCGAGACCGCCCAGGTCTACCGGGTCTACGAGGAGGCGAAGAGCCGCCGCGGCGTCATCGACTTCGAGGACGTCCTGCTGCTCACCGCCGCCATCCTGGAGGACCGGCCGGACATCGCCGACCAGGTCCGCTCCCAGTACCGGCACTTCACCGTCGACGAGTACCAGGACGTCTCGCCGCTCCAGCAGCGGCTGCTCGACCAGTGGACCGGGGCCGGCGGCGGCGCCAGCCTCTGCGTGGTCGGCGACGCCAGCCAGACCATCTACTCGTTCACCGGCGCCACCCCCGACTACCTGCTGAACTTCCGCACCCGGCACCCGGAGGCGACGGTGGTCAAGCTGGTCCGCGACTACCGCTCCACGCCGCAGGTCGTCCACCTCGCCAACGGGCTGCTCGCCCAGGCCCGCGGCGAGGCCGCCCGGCACCGGCTCGAGCTGGTCTCCCAGCGCGAGGCCGGGCCCGAGCCGGTCTACACCGAGTACGAGGACGAGCCCACCGAGGCCGAGACGACGGCCCGCCGGATCCAGGAGCTGCTCGCCTCCGGCGTCCGGGCCAGCGAGGTCGCCGTGCTGTTCCGCACCAACGGCCAGTCCGAGGTCTACGAGCAGGCGCTCGCCGACCTCGGCGTCTCCTACCAGCTCAAGGGCGCCGAGCGGTTCTTCGAGCGGCCCGAGGTGCGCGACGCCGGGGTGCTGCTGCGCGGCGCCGCCCGGGCCGGCTCCGACCCGCTCACCGACGGCGCCCCCGGCCTGGCCGCGCAGGTCCGCGCGGTGCTCGCCACCCGCGGCTTCACCCCCGAGCCGCCGGCCGGCTCCGGCGCGGTGCGCGAGCGCTGGGAGTCGCTGGCCGCGCTGGTCCGGCTCGCCGAGGAGTTCGAGCGCACCCGCGCCGCCGCCGGGGAGCCCGCCGACCTCGCCGCGTACGTCGCCGAGCTGGACGCCCGCGCCGCCGCCCAGCACGCCCCGGCCGTCGAGGGCGTCACGCTGGCCTCCCTGCACGCCGCCAAGGGCCTGGAGTGGGACGCCGTCTTCCTGGTCGGCCTCACCGAGGGCACCATGCCGATCATCTACGCCAAGACGGACGAGCAGATCGAGGAGGAGCGCCGGCTGCTGTACGTCGGCGTCACCCGCGCCCGCAAGCACCTCTCGCTCTCCTGGGCGCTCTCCCGCTCCCCGGGCGGCCGCGCGAGCCGCAAGCCCACCCGCTTCCTGGACGGCCTGCGGCCGGGCTCCGGCATGCCCGGCGCGCGCGCCGGGGGCCGGGGCGGACGCGGCGGCGTCGAGCCGGGCGAGCGCTCCGCCGGGCGCAGGGTGCGCGGGCCGGTCAAGTGCCGGGTCTGCGAGCGGGTGCTCACCGAGGCGGTCGAGCGCAAGCTCCGCCGCTGCGAGAGCTGCCCCTCCTCGATGGACGAGGCGCTGTACGAGCGGCTGCGCGAGTGGCGGGCCGCCCAGGCCCGGAAGCAGGGCGCGCCGGCCTACGTGGTCTTCACCGACGCGACGCTGATGGCGATCGCCGAGGACGTCCCCGCGACGCGGCAGGAGCTGGCGGTGATCTCGGGGGTCGGCGCGATGAAGCTGGACAAGTACGGGGCCGCCGTGCTCTCGTTGTGTGCGGGGGAGGAGCCCGAGGAGGATCCGGCCGACGTCGAGGACGGCGGTCCGGGCGAACCGGCCTGAGCCGGTCCGGGGCAGAGGTGGCAGGCGCTTCGAGGCGCCTCGGAACTCGTCGGGGAACTCGCCGGAAAAATAGTTTGCGCGCCGTACCAGGAGCGCAATAGCCTGCCGGAGCGGTCAAGGGGACGAGATCGCACGGGGTCACGCCTGTGGCGTGTTCTCCTGCGCCCGAAAGCTTGATCCGCAACACCAGCTTCACCAGCACCACCGAGACAGACATCCGAACAGGTTCGGAGCCGGGGAGACCGGGCTCCGCGAGACGCCGAGAGGAGGCGAAGACAGTGGAAACCACCATGATCACCAAAATGACTGGCCAGACCGTTGTCGCTGCCTCCCTGCGCGCCGCCCGCCTGCGGGCTCTCGCCGCCGTTGGCGGAACCGGTCTGGGTCTCGACGCCACCGGTGTCACCGTCGTCCCCGCTTCCCTGGGCTCCGCTGTCAGTGGTCTTGGACACACTGATCTGTGCAGCACGGGCGTCCAGGGCGGCAATGGCAGCGAAGGCGCCAATGTCGAGGCCGGTCTGTCCCGTGACTGGGCACCGGTGGGCACGTCGCGCTCCCTGCGCGATGAGCGACCGACCCAGGCACCGAAGGCGGCCGTAGCCGCCGCCATGCATGGCGGCTATGCGCAGGTCATCGGTGCCGGAAACGCCCAGAAGCAGAACGAGCAGCAGATTAACCAGGCCATGGCCGTCTTCAAGGACGAGGCCAAGGCCGTCCGGATGCGGGCCTTCCGCGGGCCTGAACCCTGGAGAGAACGAACCTGAGGAAGACTCAGGTCGGCCACCTCCAGGGCCGCGGAACCCCGTCACCACCGGGATCCGCGGCCCTTCTGTTTTGTCCGGTACGCAAGACCACCCAGGCCCTCCGGGGCCTCCGGCCCAGCCCCACCAGTCAGCTGAGCCGGACCCACTGAGAAGACGAGGAAGACGCCCACAGTGTCCACGGTCATCACGCCGCCCATCCCGTCCGTACCGACGACAAGCCAGAACACCCAGGCCGACCAGGCCGACCCTCCGGAGGTATCCCAGATGCAGCTCACCTCGATCGACCAGGCCGAGGCGCTCGGTCTCCCCATCCCGTGCCGCGCCTTCGACCCGGAGGTCTTCTTCGCCGAGACGCCCGCCGACGTCGAGTACGCGAAGTCCCTCTGCGGCACCTGCCCGGTCAAGGACGCCTGTCTGACCGGTGCGCTGGAGCGGCGTGAGCCGTGGGGCGTCTGGGGTGGCGAGCTCTTCGTCCAGGGCGTCGTCGTGGCCCGCAAGCGGCCGCGTGGCCGTCCGCGCAAGACCGAGGTCGCGGCGTGAACCCCGCGCCCGGAGCCGAGGCCGTCCGCCGGGGAGAGCAGCCCCCGCTGGACAGCGCCCTCCGCCGCTCCGTGCGTATCGCCGCCGCCAAGGCTGACGCAGCCCGCACCGTCCACTTCCCCACGTCGCACCACGAGCAGGACCACCACATGACCGCCGCCGCCATCGATCAGACCGTCCGCGCCGACCAGGCCACCGAACTCCAGATCCAGAACAGGACCCTCGAAATGCAACTCCTCCACGAATCCCTGGCCCGGGCCCATATGCAAGAGCGCCTCCAGGAGGCCGAGCACGAACGGCTCGTCACCCGGGTCGTCCGGGCCAAGCGGCTCAAGCAGAAGGCCGAGCGGGCCTCGCTGCGGGCCCGCAAGGCCCTCGCCGTCGCGCTGATGTAGGCGCCGGCCCCCGCCGCAACACCAAGCAGCAACACCCCCGTCGTGCCGCAGGCCGCCCCCCGAACCGGGGAGCGGCCTGCGGCCGTAGGCGGGCGGTCCGTCAGCGCAGGCCGGCCGGCCCGGGCTCCTCCGCCCGTACGGGCTGCTCCGCGAACTCCGGGAGCCAGCGCAGCATCTCGTCCCGGAACGGCGCGTTCGCACCCAGCTGGCAGAGCACCCCGATGGTGCTCAGGGTGACCCGGTGGATCAGCAGGTACGCGGGCGGCAGGTTCAACTGCTTGCCCAGGTTGTACGCGGGCGAGCGCGGATCGGCGATCCGGGCGGCCTGGGCCCGCATCCAGGCCCGGGTGAAGTGGAAGGTGTCCACGGTGGCCGGCTCGATGATCGGGAGCAGGTAGTCCAGCACCGCGTCCGGGTCCAGCTCGATCGAGGGCTTGACGAAGCCCTCCTCGCGCAGCATCTCCAGCACGCCCGCCGCGTCGCCGGCCAGCGCCATCCGCAGCGAGGCCCCGATCGGTGCGGGCAGTCCGCCCGGCAACCGGTCGACGGTGCCGAAGTCGAGCACGCCGAGCCGCCAGCCCTCGGCCGGCCCGTCGTCCTTCAGCAGCCGGAAGTTGCCCGGGTGCGGGTCGGCGTGCAGCAGACCGGTCCGGGAGGGGCCCGCGAACAGGAACCGCGCCAGCAGGTGGCCGGCCCGGTCGCGCTCCTCCTGGGTGCCGTCCGAGATCACCTCGGCCAGCGGGGTGCCGTCCATCCACTCGGTGACCAGCACCTGGTCCGCCTGCGCCACCACGCCGGGCACCACGATGTCCGGGTCACCGGCGAACTCCTCGGCGTGCCGGCGCTGGGCCTGCGCCTCCAGCTCGTAGTCCAGCTCCTCGGAGACCCGCTCGCGCAGCTCGGTGATCAGCGGCTTGATGTCGAGGCCGGGGATGAGCGGGCCGACCAGCCAGGCCACCCGGCTCAGCTGCGAGAGGTCCGCCAGCAGCGCGTCGCCCGCGCCCGGGTACTGGACCTTGACCGCGACCTCGCGGCCGTCGTGCCAGACCGCCCGGTGCACCTGGCCGATCGACGCGGCGGCGGCCGGCCGGTCGTCGAACTCCCGGAACAGCTTGCGCCAGCCCTTGCCCAGCCGCTCGGCGAGCGCCGCGTGCACCTTGGCCGCGGGCATCGGGGGAGCGGCGTCCTGGAGCTTGGTGAGCGCCGCCCGGTAGGGCCCGGCGACCTCCTCCGGCAGCGCGGCCTCGAAGACGGACAGCACCTGCCCGAACTTCATCGCCCCGCCCTTGAGTTCGCCCAGGACCTTGAACAGCTGGTCGGCGGTGGCCTGCTGCAGCTCGGCCGTCACCACATCGGCCGACCGCCCCCCGATCCGCTTGCCCAGCCCTAGGGTGGCCCGGCCCGCGATCCCCAGCGGAAGGGCGGCGAGTCGTGCCGTGCGGGTCACTGCCTTGCGCGGAAGATCGCTCACCCGGGTCTCCAATTCCCACGCCCCCGGCACCCCGCCGTCGGGGGCCGGTCGTCATGACGCCATTGTGCCCGCTCACCGCCCCGGCCCCGGCCGCATTTCCGGAGCCGTCGGGGAGGGGTGTCGGGGGAGGGGTGTCGGGGGAGCCGGCGCCGGACCCGCCGGGGGACGCGGCGGAGGCCGTCGCCGGGGCCGGGCGGTCCGTCGGCCGGGGGCGGCGACGGTCTCGGGCGGGGCCTCGGCCGGCATCGGCGGCTCCTCCGTGTCGTGACGGCTCGGAGCCTTGATCGTTCCTCCGGGAGGTGGTTCGCTCGACGCCCCGGACTGTGATCCGGATCACAGGAAAAGGGGCGGGCGGGGGCGATGAGTTCCGGGTGCCGCGCCGGTCTGTACTGCCGTAAGCCCGGAGCGAGAGAGAAGCGAGCACCCCATGCGCATCGTGATCAGCGAGTTCATCAGCCTGGACGGCGTCGTGCAGGCGCCCGGCGGCCCCCGGGAGGACACCGACGGCGGGTTCGCCCACGGCGGCTGGACCCACCCGTTCTTCGACCCGGAGGTGATGGGCGGCGCCATCGGCGAGGCGATGGCCGGCACCGAGGCGCTGCTGTTCGGCCGCCGCACCTGGCAGACGATGGCGGCGGCGTGGCCCGAGCGGGCCGGCGACCCCTTCGCCGACCAGATGAACGCCATCCGCAAGTACGTGGTGACCGGAACGCTCGCCGACTCGGAGCTGACCTGGAACAACACCACCCGCATCCCCGGCGGCGAGGCCGTGGCCCGCATCCGCGAGCTGCGGGCGGCCGAGGGCGGCGACCTGTCGCTCATGGGCAGCCCCACCCTCGCGCGCACCCTGATCGCCGAGGGCCTGGTCGACGAGCTCTGCCTCATGATCATGCCGGTCATGCTCGGCGGCGGAAAGACGATCTTCCCGGAGGACGGCGGGCTCCGCACCCTGGAGCTCGTCTCCACGGTCACCAGCAAGACCGGCGTCAACATCTGCACCTACCGCCCGGCGGCCACCGCCTGACCCGGCCGCACGCAGGGCGGGCGCGCCGGCCGGGATCCGGTGCTCCCTCACCCCGGTGGCACCGGCTGCCAGAGGCACCCGCAGTCCGGGTGCCCCCGCAGCCGGAGCCGCCGGGTCATGCCGTCCGAGGCCGAGACCTCGCACCACCCGTCCGTGCTGGGCGGCCGCTCGCCGTCCAGGTGGAGCTGGGCGTGGAGGGCCGCCAGGCCGGCGACCGCCGTGGCCAGGGCGGTGTCGCAGGCCGGGGTGCGGGCCCGGCCGGGGCCCTCGTCGGCGATCTGGGCGAGCAGCCGGGGCCAGGCCGCGTCCTCGTCCTCCCGCGCCAGCACCAGGCAGTGGCCGCAGGCCGAGACGCCCGGCACCACCAGCGGCCCGACCACGCCGAGCTCCTCGACCACACCGACGTACAGGTGGGGAACGCCTCCGCGGAGCAACTGCCGGGCCGCGTACGTGCCGCCGGCGAAGGCGCCGCTGCCGTCCCGGGGCGCCAGCACCACCAGGTCGGGCGGCCGCCGGTCCGGGGCGCTGCGCGAGCGCGGCACCGGGCGCCGCCCGCAGGCGCGGTGGACGGCTTCACGGGCGGCGGTGACGCGCAGCCGCCCGATGTCGGATGCGGGCAGCCCGGCGGGGGAGCAGTCCCCGGGCGTGACCCGGCCGCCGTCCGCCACGGTGACGGTGCCCGTGCCGCCCGCGGCGAGCACGGCGGCGACCGCCGCCCCGATGCGGCCGGCGCCCCGGACCTCGACCCGCTGCCCGGCCCGCCGGGCGAGGACGGCGGGCGCGGCGCCGGGGCCGGAGTGGACCAGGGAGAGCGAGGCGAGGTCGGGTTCGAGCAGGTCGCGGTGCGGCTGCGGGAAGCGGGCGAGCGCGCCGCGGGTGGCGTCGGCGTCGTCGAGCAGCCCGGTCCGCTCCAACCGGTCGAGCAGTGCCTCGGCCGGCTCGCGGCCGAGGCCGGCCCGCTCGCCGGCCGCCAGCAGCGCGGGGCGGTCGCGCGTGCCGTCGATCAGTCCGAGGAAGTCGCGCAGGGGCCGGTCCACGTGGTCGAGCACTCCGGCGAAGCGCTGGACGGTGCCGAACTGCAGGGTCTCGGAGTCCCGCCAGCTGCGGGAGAGGGCGGGCTTCAGCAGGAGGCGCACGGCGGATTTCCTTCCGATCGATTCCGGACGGCCGACGGCAGCATGCCCGATCGGCGCAGCACCGTGCGCTGCGTTGTCCACAGGCGCGGCCTCATGATCAGATGATCTGTTCGTATGCCCTGTGGATAACCCGCCGTCCGGCCCGAGGTCGGATTCCGGACACCCGGTGTCGGCCTTTCGTTCCCGATCACTCCACGAAAGATTTCGGCCACGGCAGCGGACTTCTGTCCGGGGTAGCGGGTAACGTCGTGTGCCATGGCAGCCGAACGGGACTCCCATCCCCCGGCGTCGCGTCGGCGTGCCCGTGCAGCGTCAGGGTCGCAGGTGGCGGCGCCGAGCACGCGCGGGCGCCCGGATCAGCGGCCGGCTCCCGAGGAGGCGCCGCAGCCCCCTGCGCGTGCGGAGAACCCCGCGTCCGGTCACGGCGAGAAGTCGCACCCCGACCGCTCCCGGGTCGAGGTCCGCCGCAGCGCCCGCCGCAGCCGTACGGTCTCCGCGTACCGCGAGGGCGACCGCACCATCGTGCTGATCCCGGCCCGGATGTCGCACGCCGAGGAGCAGCGCTGGGTCGCCCAGATGCTGGAGAAGCTGGCCGCCCAGGAGAGCAGGCGGGTGCTGGGCGACGACGCACTCGCCGCCCGGGCCCGTGAGCTGTCGGCCGCCTACCTGGACGAGCGGGCCCGGCCGGCCCAGGTCCGCTGGGTCACCAACCAGAACTCGCGCTGGGGCTCCTGCACCCCCAGCGAGCGGACGATCCGGCTCTCGCACCGCCTCCAGGGCATGCCCGAGTACGTCGTCGACTACGTGCTGCTGCACGAGCTGGCCCATCTGCTGGTGCCGGACCACGGCCCGGCGTTCTGGGCGCTGCTGGAGGCCTACCCCCGTACCGAGCGGGCCCGCGGCTACCTGGAGGGCGTGGTCTCGGCGGCCCGGCTGCCGCACATCCCCGGCGCCCGGCACGCGGGCGGGCCGGCGGAGCCCGACCCGGCCGGCTCCTGCGGCTGAGCCGCCGCCCGGCACCGGAACGGCACGACCGGACACGACGAAGGGGGCGCGGACCACCAGGTCCGCGCCCCCTCCTCATGCCGTCACACCGAATGCCGTCACACCGAATGCCGGGACACCGACGGCCGTCACACCGACTCCGGCCTCAGCCGGTCAGCTCCCGGGCCCGCGCCACCAGGTCGCGCACCGAGTGGTCGGTCAGCTCGGGCAGGCGGTCGTAGTCGAACCAGCGCAGGTCCAGCGACTCCTCGCTGATCAGCGCCTGCGCGCCGGGCGGGGCCACCGCGATGTACTGGACGTCGAGGTGGGTGTTCTCCGGCCGGTCCTTGCCCGTGCAGCGGACCTGGTGCCGGTCCAGCTTGGCGGGCACCGGCAGGCCGCCGACGGTGAACAGGGCGAGGTCCGGGATGCCGGACTCCTCGGTGGCCTCGCGCAGCGCGGCGGCGGCCAGGTCGCGGTCGCCCGGCTCGCAGTGGCCGCCCATCTGCAGCCACATGCCCACCTTGGGGTGCAGGGTGAGCAGCACCCGCCCGGCCGCCGGGTCGACGACGGCCGCGCTGGCGGTGATGTGGGCGGGCAGGCAGGACCGGAACAGGCCCTCGGGCTGCTCGGCCAGGTGCTCCAGGTAGTCGCGCCGCAGCCGCTCCTGCTCCGGCTCGGCGGGCTGCCAGCGGCTCAGGGTGCGGACCGCGTCCGCGTGCAGGGCGGACGCGCCCGTCTCGGTGAGCGTCATGCGGTGGGCTCGCCCTTCCCGTCCTCGTCGTCCTTCTTCTTCAGGTCGGGCCCGGACCCGCCCGCGGCCGCCTCGCCGAGCAGCTTGTCGAGCGCGTCGAAGTCGAAGCCGCCCTCCAGGTCGCCGGCGGTGTCCCGGTGCACGAAGGCGTCCGGGTCGTCCAGGTCGGCGGCGGTGGGGAGCATGTCGGGGTGCTGCCAGAGGTCGTCGCGGCCCCCGGTGCCCCGGGCGTCGGCGAGCAGGGCCCAGAGCCGGGCGGCGTCGCGCAGCCGGCGCGGGCGCAGCTCCAGGCCGACCAGGGTGGCGAAGGTCTGCTCGGCGGGCCCGCCGGCCGCGCGGCGGCGGCGGACGGTCTCGCGCAGGGCGCCCGCCTGCGGCAGGTGCGGTTCGGCGGCGGCGTGCACGACGGCGTCGACCCAGCCCTCGACCAGTGCGAGCGCGGTCTCCAGCCGGGCCAGCGCGGCCTTCTGCTCGGGGGTGTCCTCGGGCTGGAGCAGGCCGCCGGCCAGCGCCTCCTGGAGCGCCTCCGGGTTGCCCGGGTCGAGCTGGCCGACCAGCTCCTCCATCCGGGAGGTGTCGACCTTGATGCCGCGCGCGTAGGCCTCGACGGCGCCGAACAGGTGGGCGCGCAGCCACGGCACGTGGGCGAAGAGCCGCTGGTGAGCGGCCTCGCGCAGGGCGAGGTAGAGCCGGACCTCGTCGGCGGGCACGTTCAGGCCCTCGCCGAACTCGGCGATGTTCTGCGGCAGCAGCGCGGCCTTGCCGGCCGGGGCGAGCGGCAGGCCGACGTCGGTGGAGCCGACGACCTCGGCGGCGAGCGCGCCGAGCGCCTGGCCGATCTGGGTGCCGAACATGGCGCCGCCCATCGAGCGCATCATGCCCATCAGCGGGCCGGCCATGGCCTGCATCTCCTCGGGCAGGACGCCGCCCATGGCGTTGCCGACCCGCTCGGCGACCGGGTCGACCAGGTCCTTCCAGACCGGGAGGGTGGCCTCGATCCACTCGGCCCGGCTCCAGGCGACGGCGGTGCCGGCGCCGGAGGGGAACTCGGTGACGCCGTCCAGCCAGAGGTCGGCGAGCCGGACGGCCTCGGCGACGGCCGAGCGCTCGGCGGCGCCGACCGAGCGGTCCTTGCTCTTGCCCTCGGCGGGTTCGGCGACCACGGTCTGGCGGGCGATGTCCTTGGCGAGGTCCCAGTTCACCGGGCCGCCCTCGAAGGAGAGCATCTGCCCGAGCTGCTGGAAGGCGGCGCCGAGGTCGTTCGGGTTGAGGCCGCCGAACATCGCGGCGAAGGGGTTGTCGGCCCCGCCGGGTGCCCCCGGGCCGCCGGGCGTGCCGGGGCCGCCGGGCATCCCCATGCCGAACAGCGCGCCGAGCGGGTTGCCGCCGAAGCCGAAGGGCTGCGGGCCGCTCTGCTCCTTCTTCTGCTCGTCGCCGGGCTTGCCCTCGGCGTCCTCGGGCTTGGCCTTGCCGTCCTCGGGCTCCTCTGGCGGAACGCCGAATCCGAAGGGAAGGTCGCTCACGGGGTCCTCGATCCGGTCGGCCGTCATGCGGGTGGTGGCGGGAAAGTCTGCCCGTCCGGGGCGGTCGGCGGAGTGGGGGACTCGCGGCCGGTGGGCGGCTCCCGCGCGGCTGGCCCGCGCCGGGTGCACCGCCGGGCCTTCGCCTCGGGCAGGATGGACGTACGTGACACACGTACGTACGCACATAAGCTAACCGTGGAGGATGGCCGGTGAGTTCCCCGCCTTCGGACGTTCGCTCTGGGCTGACCGGAGGAGAGGACGCCCCGGACATCGCGGCGTCGCCGCCTCCAGCCTACGGCGGCAGGCCGCTGACCGTGGCCGTCACTGGCGCCGCGGGCGTGCTCGGTGAGCGGGTCGCGGCCCGCCTGGTGGCCTCGCCCGGGGTGAAGAAGGTCCTCGCGGTGGACGACCGCCGCGGCGAGGTGCCGGGCGTGCAGTGGCGCGTCCTGGACGTCCGGGACCCGGCGGTGGCCGAGCGGCTGGCCGGGGTGGACGTGGTGGTGCACCTGGCGATGGACCTCGGCATGGAGTCCGACCCGCGCGCCCGCAGCGCCTACAACGTGCGCGGCGCGCAGACCGTGCTGACCGCGGCCGCGGCGGCCGGCGTGCACCGGGTGGTGCTCTGCACCTCGGCGATGGTCTACGGCGCGCTGGCCGACAACGAGGTGCCGCTGGCGGAGGACTCCGAGCTGCGGGCCACCGAGGAGGCCTCGCTGGTCGGGGACCTGCTGGAGATCGAGCGGCTGGCCCGGCGGGCCCCGCGCGCCCACCCGGGGCTGCAGGTGACGGTGCTGCGCCCGGCCGTGGTGGTCGGGCCGGGCGTCGACACCGTGCTGACCCGGCACTTCGAGGCGCCCCGGCTGCTGGTGGTGGCCGGCTCCCGGCCGTGCTGGCAGTTCTGCCACGTGGACGACCTGGCGGCGGCGCTGGAGTACGCGGCGCTGGGCCTGGTCGAGGGCGAGGTGACGGTCGGCTGCGACGGCTGGCTGGAGCAGGAGGACGTGGAGCGGCTGTCGGGGATCCGGCGGATGGAGCTGCCGGCCTCGCTGGCGCTGGGCACCGCGGCCCGGCTGCACCGGCTGGGCCTGACCCCGGCCCCGGCCGGGGACCTCGCCTACACGATGTACCCGTGGGTGGTCTCCGGCAGCCGGCTGCACGAGGCGGGCTGGCGGCCCGCGTACAGCAACGAGCAGGTGCTGGCGGAGCTGCTGGCGCAGGTGTCCGGCAAGCATGCGGTGGCCGGCCGGCGGCTGGGCGGCAAGGAGGCCGCGACGAGCCTGGGCGCGGCCGGTGCGACGGTGGCGCTGGTCGGTACGGCGGCGCTGGTCCGGCGGGCCCGCAAGCGGCGCCGGTTCTGAGGCGCTCCTAAGGGGGCAGCCCGGGACGCGGCCCCGGCCGGAGGGGAGGGCCGGGGCCGCTTTCTCACGATGCGAAATTCCGCAATCGTGATACGGAAGCCCCTGCCGGAAACCGTCCGGGATGGGCAATCATTGGGGTCATGTCCGAGAACCACCACCCCATCCGCCTGCTCGCCATCCGCGACACCCCGCTCTCGCTCGACGAGGTGTACGAGGCGGTCGGCGACGACGCGGCCGGCGGTACGACCGTCTTCGTCGGGACGGTCCGTGACCACGACGGCGGCAAGTCCGTCTCCGCGCTGGAGTACAGCTGCCACCCCACCGCCGAGCAGGAGATGCGCCGGATCGCCGAGAAGGTCGTCGCGGACTTCCCGGTCCGCGCGCTCGCGGCCGTCCACCGGATCGGCCGGCTGGAGATCACCGACAAGGCCGTGATCGTCGCGGTCTCCTGCGCCCACCGCGGGGAGGCCTTCGCCGCCGCCCGCCGGCTGATCGACGACCTCAAGCACGAGGTGCCGATCTGGAAGCACCAGGTCTTCTCCGACGGCGAGGAGGAGTGGGTCGGCGCGGGCAACTGCTGACCTGCTACAACACTGCTGACACGCAGGCGCGCCGGGCCCTCACTCGAACGGGTGTGGGCCGGTGCGCCGAATACTCCCTGGCAGTGAGCCGATCGGCCCTCCCGTAACCCGGACGGCGCCACCTGCGTTGTCCGCCAGGGTGGTTAATCTGCTCATAGACACGACGAGCTGGGAGTACTGACATGGCTGTGCTCGCCTGGTTGATCATTCCGGTTGTCGCCGCTCTGCTCGCGACCGTGTGGGCCGGCTGGGCCCAGCGGGCGCCGAAGGCCACGGGGGACCCCGCCTCACTCGCCGAACACCGGCGCTTCATGGACGCGATGGAACGCACCACCGCCGGTGCCGGACCGCGCGAGGGCTCCGGCCGGTAGCCCGGGCGGCACGCCGTGGGCCTCGTCCCGTACTGTCGAGGCATGCCACGCCGCTCTGCGACGATGCTCGCCGCCACCCTGCTGCTCATAGCGCTGCTCTGCGTCTCGGTGCTGATGAAGGTGCCGTACACGGAGATGAGCCCGGGGCCGACGTACAACACGCTCGGCGTGCAGGGGAAGGCGGGCACGCCGGTGATCACCATCACCGGCCACGAGTCGTACCCCACCAGCGGGCACCTCAACATGACGACCGTCCAGGTCACCGGCGCCCGGTACGAGCCGAGCCTGGTGAACGCGGTGCTCGGCTGGCTCCGGGGCGACGTCCTGGTGGTGCCGCACGACAACGTGTACCCGCAGGGGCAGAGCGACGCGGACGCCAAGAAGCAGAACGCCGAGGAGTTCACCCTCTCCGAGGACCACGCGCGGACGGCGGCGCTCACCCAGCTCGGCATCCCGATCGGCAGCGAGCTGATCGTCCAGTCGGTCACCGCCGGCGCCCCGGCGGAGGGCCGGTTGCACGCCGGCGACCGGGTCGTCGCGGTGGACGGCACCCCGGTCACCGACGCGGACGGGGTCGCCAAGGCGGTCACCCGGCACCAGCCCGGCGAGTCGGTGGTCTTCACCGTGGTGCCGATGGCCAAGGACGCCGGCGGCAAGGCCGACCCGACGGCGGCCAGGACCGACATCACCGTCCCGACCGTGAAGTCCCCGGACACCGGTTCGGCGATGGTCGGCATCCGGCCCGGGGTCCGGCACACCTACCCGTTCCAGATCGACATCGGCCTGCAGGACGTCGGCGGGCCGAGCGCCGGGCTGATGTTCTCGCTCGGCATCATCGACAAGCTCACCCCCGACGACCTCACCGGCGGTAAGTTCGTCGCGGGCACCGGCACCATCGACGACGCCGGCAAGGTCGGCCCGATCGGCGGGATCTCGATGAAGCTGATCGCCGCCCGCGACGCCGGCGCCGAGTACTTCTTCACCCCGGCCGCCAACTGCGCCGAGGCGCGCAAGGACACCCCTTCCGGGCTGACCCTGGTCAAGGCCGAGACGCTGGACGGCGCGCTGAAGTCGCTGGAGCAGATCCGCTCCGGGCAGACCTCCGCGCTGCCGTCCTGCGCCAAGTAGCCGCAGACAGTCTCAGGAGAAGGTCGCCAGCAGCGCGGCGGTGAGGCCCGGGACCAGGTCGGGGCCGGTCAGCACCTCGCGCGCGGAGTCCTTGGAGCGCAGCCGCAGTGCGATCTCCTTCTTGCCGTCGCGCAGCACGGCGGCGGTGATCCGCACCTCCTCGCGCTTGGGGTGGTTGGCCACCCAGTCGGCGAGCTGGGCGTCGCTCGCGTTGCGCGGGCGGGACTGCTCGGCGCCCGGCGGCAGCATCAGCCGCTCGACCACCAGGGCGCAGCCGGCCACCGCGTCGGGCCAGGCGATGGTGCCGAGGAACTTGTCCAGCTCCATGCCGGCCGGCAGCTCGTCCTGCTCGACCGGGGTGAGGCCGGCCTCGTCTTCATCGCTGAGGCCGAGCTGCCGGGCGACCCGCGGGTCGGCCTTGCGCAGTGCGGCGCTGTCCACCAGGGCGAACAGTCGGGCCGGGAGGTCCCAGCCGAGGGTGGCGGCGTACTCGTCGATCTCCAGGGCGGCCCGGGTCAGCGGGGTCGCGGCCGGGAGCTTGGAGACGTCGTCGGGGGAATTGGAGACATCGGACATGCCTCAATCCTCACACGCCGGGGGTCCCGGGCGGCGCCCCGGCGGCGGCGGGCCGTGTCCGCGGGGCCGGGGCGGGCGGGAGTAACCGTCTGCTAACGGTGGGAACTCGGCCGAAGCCTGGTTTAGTTGCACTGACGACCGACCGACTCCAGACGACACAGCCGAGGTGCCACCGTGGTGTTCCAGATGCCCGAACGCTCAGAGCCGGGTTTCCGGCGGAGGGTGGGCCCGCCCTCCCGGCGCGCGCGGGTGGCGCTGCTGACCCTGGGCGTGCTCGCGGTGCTGTTCCTGCTGTTCGTCATGTTCGCCGGGTTCTGGACGGACTGGCTCTGGTTCAAGTCGGTCCACTACTCCTCGGTGTTCACCACCCAGCTGTGGACGAAGGTCGGCCTGTTCGCGGTCTTCGGCCTTGCGATGGCGGTGGTCGTCGGCCTCAACGTCTGGCTGGCGCACCGGCTGCGGCCGCCGCTGTCGGCGATGTCGGTCGAGCAGCAGAGCCTGGACCGCTACCGGGCCGGGCTGGCGCCGTTCAAGCGCTGGGCGCTGATCGGGATCTCGCTGGTGATCGGCCTGGTGGCCGGCGCGGCGGCGTCGGGCCAGTGGCGGACCTGGCTGCTGTGGACCAACGGGACGCCGTTCGGCGTCAAGGACGCGCAGTTCGGCATGGACGTCTCCTTCTACGCCTTCGAGCTGCCGTTCTACGAGTTCCTGCTGGGCTTCGCGTTCAGCGCGGTGATCGTCTCGCTGCTGACCTCGGTGCTGGTCCACTACCTGTACGGGGGCCTGCGGCTGCAGGGCCCGGGCCGCCGGGCCAGTGCCGGCGCGCAGGGCCACCTGGCGGTGCTGCTCGGCGTGTTCGTGCTGCTCAAGGCGGCGGCCTACTGGCTGGACCGGTACGCGCTGGCGGTGAAGACCGGCTCGTACAAGGGCGTCAGCGGCTGGACCGGGCTGCGCTACGTGGACGCCAACGCGTTCCTGCCGGCCAAGACCATCCTGTTCTTCGTCGCGATCATCTGCGCCGTGCTGTTCTTCCTGACCCCGGTCCGCCGCACCTGGGCCCCGGCCCTGATCGGCCTCGGGCTGATGGTGCTGTCGGCGGTGCTGATCGGCGGGGTGTACCCGGCCATCGTGCAGCAGTTCCAGGTCAAGCCGAACGAGCAGGCCAAGGAGACGCCGTACATCCAGAAGAACATCGACGCGACGCGCAAGGCGTACGGGATCGCGGACAGCCAGGTCACCTCGTACAGCCCGGCGAACGCGACCAACGCGGACGCGCTGAAGCCGGACGCGCAGACCATCACGGACATCCGGCTGCTGGACCCGAACGTGGTCGGCCCGACCTTCCAGCAGAACGAGGCGCTGCGGAAGTACTACGCCTTCCCGAAGTCGCTGGACGTGGACCGCTACGGCGCCCAGGACACCGTGCTGGGCGTGCGTGAGCTGGACCTCAACGGCATCCAGCGGAACTGGATCAACGACCACTTCAACTACACCCACGGCTACGGCGTGATCGCGGCCAAGGGCAACCAGGTGGACGGCAACGGCAACCCGGTCTACACCGAGTCCGCGCTGCCCACCAAGGGCGCGTTCGGCCCGTACCAGCAGCGGGTCTACTACGGCGAGAAGACCACCACCTACTCGATCGTCGGCGGCGGCTACCAGGACATCGACTACACCGCCGAGGACGGCGCCCCGGTGCACTCCACCTACGACGGGGACAGCGGCGTCGGGCTGGGCAACCCGCTCACCCGGGCCGCGTACGCGGTGAAGTTCAAGGAGCCGCAGATCCTCTACTCCAGCGCGATCAAGGACGGCGCGAAGATCATCTACGACCGCACCCCCAAGGAGCGGGTGGAGAAGGTCGCGCCGTGGCTGTCGATCGACGCCGACCCGTACCCGGTGGTGCAGGCGGGCCCGAACGGCCGGCCGGGCAAGGTGGTCTGGGTGCTGGACGGCTACACCACATCGGACGGCTACCCGTTCTCGTCCAAGACGACGCTGGGCGACGTCACCAAGGACTCGCTGACCAACCAGCGCGGTGAGCTGCTGACCGCCGCCAACCAGGTCAACTACATCCGCAACTCGGTCAAGGCCACCGTGGACGCGTACACCGGCGAGGTGACGCTCTACCAGTGGGACGAGAACGACCCGGTGCTGAAGACCTGGATGAAGGCGTTCCCGGACACCGTCAAGGCGAAGGCCGAGATCCCGGACACGCTGATGCCGCACCTGCGGTACCCGCAGGACATGTTCAAGGTGCAGCGCGACCTGCTCGCCGAGTACCACATGACCGACGCCGGAGGCTTCTTCAACGGCACCGACATCTGGCAGGTGCCGGCGGACCCGACCACCAACACCAACGAGGTCCAGCCGCCGTACTACCTGACGGTCCGGATGCCCGAGGCGAACGCCGCGAGCTTCTCGCTGACCACGTCGTTCACGCCGAGCGGGCGCGACAACCTGGCCGCCTTCATGTCGGTCAGCGCCGACCCGGGCCCGGACTACGGGAGGATCCGGATCGCCAAGATGGAGACCGACTCCCGGGCGCTCGGCGCGAAGCAGGTGCAGGCGAAGTTCAACTCGGACCCGCTGGTGGCCAACCAGCTCACCCTGCTGAAGACCGGCACCGACTCCGACATCGAGTACGGCAACCTGCTGACCCTGCCGGTCGGCGGCGGCCTGCTCAACGTCGAGCCGGTCTACCTGATCGCGCGCGGCGCCAAGGTGCCGGTGCTGAAGAAGGTGCTGGCCACCTACGGCAACGAGAACGCGGTGGTCGCGGTCGAGGACAACCTGGAGAAGGCCCTGGCCAAGGTCCTCGGCGGCGCGGTGGCCGGCGCACCGGTCACGCCGACGGCGCCCGGCACCGGCCAGACCACCCCGACCACGCCCACGACGCCGACCACGCCCACGCCCGCGAACCCGGCCACCCCGGCGCCGGGCGGCACCGTCACGCCCGAGCTGCAGAAGGCGATCGCGGACGTGCTGAAGGCGCAGAACGACGTCGACAACGCGGCCAGGGCGGGCGACTGGGTGGCCCTCGGCCAGGCGCAGAAGGCCCAGAGCGAGGCGGTCAAGGCACTGGCCGCGGCCCAGCAGAAGGCCGGCCTCGCGCCGGCGGCCACCCCGGCGCCGGCGGGCACGCCGGCCGCCTCACCCACCGCCGCACCGACGGGGTCGCCCACCGCGAGCCCCTGAGCAGCGTGAACGGATTCCTGTTCCACCCCGCACCCGTGCTATGGTTGGTTCACCGACGCGGGGTGGAGCAGCTCGGTAGCTCGCTGGGCTCATAACCCAGAGGTCGCAGGTTCAAATCCTGTCCCCGCTACTCAGTAGCCCAGAGGCCCGGAGGATCATCCTCCGGGCCTCTGGCGTTTTCTCCCGGGGGTTCGTGGGTCCGCTCCGGTACTATCGACCGTCGCCAAGGACGCCGGCAGCGGGGTTTGTGAGGCCGAACTGTCGGGAAATCGACAAAGCGCCGAAGCAATTTCGTCGGCTTCGGGTCCGCCCCGCCGAAATCGGCCGGGGCAGGTGTACGCGGGTAGCGGGTGATGCGACGATGGGACACACGGGGGATGGTGCGCGGCTGCTGACCGGCCGTCCGATCCGGCACGTTCCCCGGTGGTCTTCCCGGCCGCAGGCCGGGGGCGGGTGCCGCGACACTCTGGGGGAGCGGGAGTCGGCATGAGGCTGATCGGCAGGAACGGGCCAGGAGCCAAGCCCGCGGCGACCACCGAGGCGGACACCGATGCCTGGGCGGAGAGCCCGGAGAACCACCCCGGCGCACTGCCCGCCCAGCGCACCAGCGGCCTGACCGAGCGCCGGCCCGGAGGCTACGGCCCCGACAGCCTGGTGCACGTCTCCGCCCGCCACTTCTCCGCCGCCATCGGCCCGTACGGGGCCATGACCGAGCCCGCCGACGGGGAGGACGGCGGCCCGGCGGCCTACGACGACGCGGGCTTCGACCCGGCCAGCTTCGAGACCGCCCTGGCCGCCCGTGAGCAGGCCGCCCTGGAGTCCCGGCACCGGCAGGCCGCCGACGACGGCGACGCCGAAGCCGCCAGTCGGCTCGGCACCCTGCTGCTGCGCCGCGGCGACCTGGAGGACGCCGAGCCGTACCTGCGCAGCGCCGCCGCCGCCGGGCTGCGCGCCGCCGCCAACAACCTCGGGGTGCTGCTGCACCAGCAGGGCCACCGGGCCGAGGCCGCGCAGTGGTGGCGGCAGGCCGCGGTGGCCGGCAGCGCGCCCGCCGCGCACGCGCTCGGCCTCCAGCTCCGCGACCAGGGCGAGGAGGAGGCCGCCGAGTACTGGCTGCACTTCGCCGCCGACCACGGCCACCCGCTCGGCGCCTACGCGCTGGGCGACCTGATGGAGCACCGGCGCGACGTGCGCGCCGAGCGCTGGTTCAAGGTGTCCGCCGACGCCGGGCACCGCGAGGCCGCCTACCGGCTGGCCCGGATGCGCGAGGCCGCGGGGGACAAGGAGACGGCCGAGGCCTGGTACCGGATCGCGGCCGCCCGCAGCCACGCCCGGGCGGCGCTGCGCCTCGGCGTGCTGCTGGAGGAGCGGGCCGGCGGCGACCAGCCGCTGCTGGACGAGGCCGCCCGCTGGTACCGGCAGTCGGCCCAGAACGGCGAGCCGCGGGCCGCCTGCGCCCTGGGCTTCCTGCTACGCGACTCCGGGGACCTCTCCGCCGCCGCCGGGTGGTGGCAGGAGGCCGCCGAGGCCGGTGACGGCAACGCCGCCAACGCGCTGGGCGCGCTGCACGCCTCCCGCGGCGAGTCCGCCGTGGCCGAACGCTGGTACCGCAGCGCGCTGGACGCCGGCGACCAGAACGGCGCCTTCAACCTGGGCCTGCTCTGCGCCGGCGCCGGCCGCGACCAGCAGGCCGAACAGTGGTACCGCCGCGCCGCGTACGCCGGGCACCGGGAGGCCTGCAACGCGCTGGCCGTGGTGCTGCTCCAGCGCGGTGACGAGTCCGGCGCCGAGCCGTGGTTCTCCAAGGCCGCCGAGGCCGGCAGCGTGGACGGCGCCTTCAACCTGGGCGTCCTGCACGCCGGGCGCGGCGAGCAGCGGCAGGCGCAGGAGTGGTACGCGCGCGCCGCCGCCGAGGGGCACGGCGAGGCGGCGCTCCAGCTGGCGGTGGCGCAGGAGCAGCGCGGGAACCTCGCGGGTGCGCTGGAGCGCTACCGGCAGGCGGCCGCGGGCGGTTCGGCGGAGGGCGCGTTCCGGCTGGCCTCGGTGCTGGACCGGCGCGGCGACGCCGACCAGGAGGCCGAGCACTGGTACGCGGTGGCGGCGGACGCCGGCCACCGGCGCGCGCAGGTGCGGATGGGCGTGCGGGCGGCGGAGCGCGGGGCGCTGGAGATCGCGGAGAGCTGGTACCGGCGGGCGGCCGAGGCGGGCAGCCGCAGTGCGGCGTTCAACCTCGGGCTGCTGCTGGCCCGGCAGGACAGCGAGGCCGAGGCGATGCTCTGGTACACCCTGGCCGCCGACGCGGGCCACGGCCGGGCGGCGCTGCGGCTCGCGCTGCTGGCGCTGCGCCGCGGCGAGCCGGTGCAGGCGGAGAACTGGTGCCGGCGGGCCGCCGACTACGGTCCGGCCGAGGTCGCGGAGCGGGCCGGCCGGCTGCTGGGCGCGCTGCACGCGGAGCTGAGCGCGTAACCCCCCGCCCGCCGCGCGTCCTGCGCAAGGGCGTGACGGGGGGTCAGGGTCTGTTCGCGCAGTCCGGACAGAGGCCGCGGTAGGTGATCTCGGCGCCGGAGACGGTGAAGCCGAACCGCTCGGCGGCGGGCAGCGCGGCCAGCGGGTCGCCCAGCGGGTGGACGTCGCGGATCGCGCCGCAGCCCGAGCAGACCAGGTGCTGGTGGGCGTGGTGCGCGTTGGGGTCGTAGCGCTTGGCCCGGCCGTCGGTGGCGACCTCCAGGACCTCGCCGAGGCCGACCAGCTCGCCGAGCGTGTTGTAGACCGTCGCGCGGCTGATCTCGGGCAGGCGCTCCACGGCGCGGGCGTGCACCTCGTCCGCGGTGAGGTGGACGTGTTCCCCGTCCAGGACCTCGGCCACGACCCGGCGCTGCGAGGTCAGCCGCCACCCACGTCCGCGAAGTCGTTCCAGCAGGTCGTTCATGGGGACAGGGTAAGTGAAGCTCCGAGATTGGTTCCAGTGTTGACTTAGACAAAGTCCAAGTTAGGATCGAGTCTGTCACGACCGGATCACGCGGAGGCACCCCTATGACTACCCAGGACGAGCTGCGCCCCACCCTGACCACGGAGGCGGGTGCCCCCGTCGCCGACAACCAGAACACCGAGACGGCCGGTGCCGGTGGTCCGTCGCTGATCCAGGACCAGCTGCTGTTCGAGAAGCTCGCGCACTTCAACCGCGAGCGCATCCCGGAGCGCGTCGTGCACGCCCGCGGCGCGGCGGCGTACGGCACCTTCACGGTGACCGCCGACGTCACCGCCTACACCCGGGCCGCGTTCCTCTCCGAGGTCGGCAAGCAGACCGAGACCTTCCTGCGGTTCTCCACCGTGGCCGGCAACCTCGGCTCGGCCGACGCCGTCCGCGACCCGCGCGGCTTCGCGCTGAAGTTCTACACCGAGGAGGGCAACTACGACCTCGTCGGCAACAACACCCCGGTGTTCTTCATCAAGGACGCCATCAAGTTCCCGGACTTCATCCACACCCAGAAGCGGGACCCGTACACCGGCTCGCAGGAGGCGGACAACGTCTGGGACTTCTGGGGCCTGTCGCCCGAGTCGACCCACCAGGTGACCTGGCTGTTCGGCGACCGCGGCATCCCGGCCTCCTACCGCCACCTCAACGGCTACGGCTCGCACACCTACCAGTGGCAGAACGAGGCCGGCGAGTACTTCTGGGTCAAGTACCACTTCAAGACCGACCAGGGCATCAGGAACCTCACCCAGGACGAGGCCAACAAGCTCGCCGGCGAGGACCCGGACAGCCACCAGCGCGACCTGCGCGAGGCGATCGAGCGCGGCGAGTTCCCGAGCTGGACGGTGCAGGTCCAGATCATGCCGGCGGCGGACGCGGCGGCCTACCGCTTCAACCCGTTCGACCTGACCAAGGTCTGGCCGCACGCGGACTACCCGCCGATCGAGATCGGCAAGCTGGAGCTGAACCGCAACCCGGAGAACGTCTTCGCCGAGGTCGAGCAGTCGATTTTCTCCCCGGCGCACTTCGTGCCCGGCATCGGCCCGTCCCCGGACAAGATGCTGCAGGGCCGCCTGTTCGCGTACGCGGACGCCCACCGCTACCGCGTCGGCATCAACGCCGACCACCTGCCGGTGAACCGCCCGCACGCCACCGAGGCGCGCACCAACAGCCGGGACGGCCACCTGTACGACGGCCGGCACGGCCGCCAGAAGAACTACGAGCCGAACAGCTTCGGCGGCCCGGTGCAGACCGGCCGTCCGCTCTGGGCGGCCACCCCGGTCACCGGTGCCACCGGCACCCACGAGGCGCCCTCGCACGCCGAGGACAACGACTTCGTGCAGGCCGGCAACCTGTACCGGCTGTTCGGCGAGGACGAGAAGCAGCGGCTGATCGCCAACCTGGCCGGCTTCATCGCCAAGGTCTCGGCGGACCGCGACGACATCGTCGAGCGGGCGGTCGAGAACTTCCGCAAGGCCGACGCCGACTACGGCCGGCGCCTGGAGGCGGCGGTGCGGGAGCTGCGCAAGCAGCAGTAGCAGCGCCGCGGCGGTACCCGAAAGCAGCGGGCCCGGTGACCAGAGGACTGGTCACCGGGCCCGCACCCATTACTCGCCCACTCGCCTCCGGGACGCTCGGGTCCGTTGCCGACGGTCGGCGCTCCAACGCCCTTCGTCCCTCAGGGTCCTCGCTTCTCCCTTTCGGCACCGGCGCGCCCCTTCGGCTCGGGGCGGAGTCAGGCGGCGGCTCAGACGCTCAGGCGGCGGAGGGTCTCCTCGTGCAGCAGGCCGTTGGAGGCGACCGCGTCGGCGCCGCCCGGGCCGGGAACGCCGTCCAGGCCGGTGAAGCGGCCGCCGGCCTCCTCGACGATGATGCAGTTCGCGGCCATGTCCCAGAGCGAGAGCTCGGGCTCGGCGGCGATGTCCACCGCGCCCTCGGCGACCATCATGTACGACCAGAAGTCGCCGTAGGCGCGGGTGCGCCAGCAGGCCCGGGTGAGGTCCAGGAACGGGTCGAGCCGGCCGCGGTCCTCCCAGCCGGAGAGCGAGGAGTAGGAGAACGAGGCGTCCTCGATCCGGGAGACCCCGGAGACGTGGATCCGGCTTGCCTTGGCCAGGCTGCGCCCGGCGAAGGCGCCGAGGTCCTTGGCCGCCCACCAGCGGCGGTTCAGCGCGGGGGCGGAGACGATGCCGACCACCGGGCGCTCGACGCCGTCCGGGCCGTCCTCCAGCAGCGCGATCAGGGTGGCCCAGACCGGGACGCCGCGGATGTAGTTCTTGGTGCCGTCGATCGGGTCGATCACCCAGCGGCGCGGGCCGGAGCCCTGCAGGCCGAACTCCTCGCCGAGCACCGCGTCGCGCGGCCGGGCGCGCTGCAGCACCCCGCGCACCAGCTCCTCGGCGGCCTTGTCGGCGTCGCTCACGGGGGTGAGGTCGGGCTTGGTCTCGACCTTCAGGTCGAGCGCGCGGAAGCGCTCCAGGGTGACCGAGTCGGCCGAGTCGGCGAGGACGTGGGCGAGTCGGAGGTCGTCGTGGTAGTCGGCCATGCCCAAGACCCTAGCGAGCGTGCCCCGATCGGGACAGTCGGGCTCGCGGAGCGGGACGGCCCGGCCGGACGGGTTTTCCTCAGTGGGCGGAGCCGCTCAGCTGGAGGCCGATCACACCGGCGATCACCAGGGAGATCGACACCAGTTTGAGCACCGAGGTGGACTCGTCCAGGAAGATCATGCCGTAGATCGCGGTGCCGGCCGCGCCGATGCCGGTCCAGACCGCGTACGCGGGGCCGACCGGCAGGCTCTTCAGGGAGAGGGTGAGCAGCCCGAAGCTGCTGAGGGCGAAGACGCAGAAGCTGATGGTGGGCCAGAGCTTGGTGAACCCCTCGCTGAGCTTGAGGTTGATCGCGAAGCCGGTCTCCAGCAGGCCGGCCAGGATCACCAGGGCCCATGCCATCGCGTGCTCTCCCTGTCGATCGAGGGGACGGGCCGCGGTCCGGCCCGACCTTCCTATGATCACCAGGCCGGGCCGCTCCGACACCTCGAACGTGCGGAAACCGGAGGGCCCGTCCGCCGTCAGTCGCCCTCGCGGGTCTCCTTGCTGGCCAGCAGCCGGCGCAGCGAGTACAGCCGGGGCTGCTCGGCGTGGCCGTCCGCGACCCAGGCGTCCAGCGCACAGTCCGGCTCGTCGTGGCTGCACGCGCGCGGGCAGTCGGCGGTGCCCGGCTCCAGGTCGGGGAAGGCGTGGATGACCCGGGACGGGTCGATGTGCGAGAGGCCGAAGGAGCGGAACCCCGGGGTGTCGATCACCCAGCCCGGGTCGAGCGCCTTCTTCGAGCCCGGCTTGACGCCCGGGGGCGGCGGCAGCCGCAGCGCCAGCGCCGAGACGGTGGTGTGCCGGCCGCGGCCGGTCACCGCGTTGACGTGCCCGGTCTGCCGCTGGCGGTCCGGCACCAGGGAGTTGACCAGGGTGGTCTTGCCGACGCCGGAGTGGCCGATGAACACCGTCGAACGGCCGCGCAGGTACGCGCGGACCGCCTCGGCCCCGGCGGTGGCCAGCTCGTCCCGGCTGGTCACCACGTAGGCGATGCCGAGCGGGGCGTAGGCCTCCAGCAGCGGCGCGGCCGGGGCCAGGTCGGACTTGGTGAGCACCAGCAGCGGCTCCATGCCGGCGTCGTACGCCGCCACCAGGCAGCGGTCGATCAGCCGGGGCCGGGGCTCCGGGTCGGCCAGCGCGGTGACGATGGCGAGCTGCTCGGCGTTGGCGACGACGATCCGCTCGTACGGGTCGTCGTCGTCCGCGGTGCGCCGCAGGACGGAGCTGCGCTCCTCGACCCGGACGATCCGGGCCAGCGTGTCGGCGTCCCCGGAGAGGTCGCCGACGATGTTGACGATGTCGCCCACGACGACGCCCTTGCGGCCCAGCTCGCGGGCCTTCATGGCGACGATCTCGCGTTCCTGCTTCGTCCCGGCGTCGACCAGGCAGGTCAGCCGGCCGCGGTCGACGGTGAGCACCATCGCCTCGGCCGCGTCCTCGTGCTTGGGCCGGATCCGCGTCCGCGGCCGGGAGCCCCGGCGTGCGGGGCGGTTGCGGATGTCGTCCTCGTCGGCGTCCTTGCCGTAGCGGCGCATGTCCCCAGTCTCCCGCTCAGCCGCCCGCCACCGCTCCGGTGAGCAGCTCGTCCCACATCCTGGGGAAGTCCGGCAGGGTCTTGGCGGTGGTGGCCACGTTCTCCACCCGGACGCCGTCGACCGCCAGGCCGATCACGGCGGCCGCGGTGGCCAGGCGGTGGTCCTCGTAGGTGTGGAAGACGCCGCCGTGCAGCGTGCGCGGGCGGATCCGCAGGCCGTCCTCGGTCTCGGTGACGTCGCCGCCGAGGTCGTTGATCTCCTTGGCGAGCGCGGCGAGCCGGTCGGTCTCGTGCAGCCGCAGGTGGGCGATGCCGTAGAGGTGGGACTCGGAGTCGGCGAGCGCGGCGACGGCGGCGATCACCGGGGTGAGCTCGCCGACGTCGTGCAGGTCCGCTTCGATGCCGTGGATCCGGCCGGTGCCGGTGAACTGCAGGCCCTCGTCGGTGAACGCGCAGACGCCGCCCATCTGCGTGTAGATGTCGCGCAGCTGGTCGCCGGGCTGGGTGGTGTGCTTCGGCCAGTCGCGGACGGTGACCCGGCCGCCGGTGACCAGCGCGGCGGCGAAGAACGGCGCGGCGTTGGAGAGGTCCGGCTCGACCACCATGTCGCGGCCGATCAGGGCGCCGGGGGTGACCCGCCAGACGTCCTTCTCGCCGCCGTCCTCGGGGGCGTCGACCTGGACGCCGGCCAGCCGCAGCATCTCGACCGTCATCCGGATGTGCGGCAGCGAGGGCACCGGGCCGCCGACGTGGCGGACCTCGACGCCCTGGTTGTAGCGGGCGCCGGAGAGCAGCAGGGCGGAGACGAACTGGGAGGAGGACGAGGCGTCCAGCTCGACCGGGCCGCCGTCCAGCGCGCCGGTGCCGTGCACGGTGAGCGGGAAGGCGCCGCGGCCGCCGTCGTCGATCCGGGCGCCGAGCGCGCGCAGCGCGTTGATCACGCCGTGCTGGGGGCGCTCGTAGCTGCGCGGGTCGCCGTCGAAGTGCACCGGGCCGTCGGCCAGGACGGCGAGCGGGGGGAGGAAGCGCATGACCGTTCCGGCGTTGCCGACGTCGATCGAGGCCGGGCCGCGCAGGGCGGGCGCGGGGATGACCCGCCAGGCCTCGCCGCCGCCGGTGCCGCCGGTGTCGTTGTTGACCTGCTCCTCGATGCCGACGCCCAGGGCGCGCAGGCCGTCGGCCATCAGCTGCGAGTCGCGGCTGCGCAGCGGGCGCCGCACCCAGCCGGGCTCGTCGGCGAGTGCCGCCAGCACCAGGGCCCGGTTGGTGACCGACTTGGAGCCGGGGATGGTGACGGTGGCGTCAACGGGGGTGGTCGCGACGGGGGCGGGCCACAGGGTCTCGGTCATGCAGCAAGTTTAGGGGCCGTACGGGAACTGTCCCCGCCGGTGGCCGGATGGCGGGACGGGGGAGGTCCGGGGGAGGTTCAGAGCGGGCGGAGCAGCCAGCTCGCGCCGATGGCCAGGCAGACCAGTGCGACGACCAGGAAGAGCGTGATCCAGGCGAGGCCGGGGACGCCGGTGAGCCGGGCCAGCTGGTCGGCGTCGGAGTCCTGGGCCTGGCCGCGGCGGCGCTGGTGCTGCAGCTCCAGGACCGGCCGGACGGCGCCGAGCAGTAGGAACCAGCCGGCGAGGTAGGCGAAGCCGGCCTGCAGCTCGGTGCTGCCGAACCAGGAGACCAGGAAGAACGCGGCGCCGGTCAGCAGGACGGAGAAGAGGCCGAAGGCGTTGCGGATCCGGACCAGCAGGGCCAGCAGCAGGGCGATGGCCAGCCAGAGCAGCAGGGTGAGCCGGCCGGCGGCGAGCAGCGCGGCGCAGCCGAGGCCGAGCAGGGCCGGGGTGGTGTAGCCGGCCGCGGCGGTGAGCACCATGCCGGGGCCGGTGGGGTGCCCGTAGGAGAGGGTGAGGCCGGAGGTGTCGGAGTGCAGCCGGATGCCGGCCAGTCTGCGCCCGGTGAGCCGGGCGGCCAGGCCGTGGCCGCCCTCGTGGGCGATGGTGACCGCGTTGCGGCTGATCCGCCAGACCGGCCGGACGGTCACCAGGATCAGGGCGGCGGCGCCGGTGGCGAGGGCGAGCCAGCCGGGCGGGGCGGGCTGGGTGCCGGTGACCCGGTCCCACACCTCGCCGATGCTCTGTGCGTCCATGTCCGCTCTCCGCCTCCGTTCGCCCGGGCCGGGGCGGCCGCCGGGTGGCGGCCGGGGTGGCAGCCTCCCATGCGGGGACGGCCGGGCGGGAGGGGGCGGTTCGTTCCGTGGGATGAGGAAGTGGTGAGAAGGGGGTGCGTGGCAAGCTGACGTCATGTGCGGTCGCTTCGCCTCCAGCAGCAAGCCCGAGGACCTCGTCGATCTCTTCGGCGTCCGGTTGTGGGACCCGGCCGAGACGCTGGCGCCCAGCTGGAACGTCGCCCCGACCGAGCGCGCCTTCGTCGTGCTGGACCGGGTGCCGAAGGGGGAGTCCGCGCCGGTGCGGCAGCTGCGGGTGCTGCGCTGGGGCCTGGTCCCGGCGTGGGCGAAGTCGCCGGAGACGGCGGTGAAGATGATCAACGCCCGGTCGGACACCGTGCACGAGAAGCCCTCGTACCGGCAGGCCTTCGCGTCCCGGCGGTGCATCCTGCCGATCGACGGCTACTACGAGTGGCAGACGCTGCCGGGCGAGCGCGGCAGGCCGCGGAAGAAGCCGTTCTTCGTCTCCCGGGCCGACGGCGTCCCGCTCGCGCTGGCCGGGCTGTACGAGTTCTGGCGCGACCGGACGGTGCCGGCCGGGCACCCAGAGGCCTGGCTGGTGACCTTCACGATCGTCACCACCGAGGCCGAGGAGCTTCTCGCGCCGATCCACGAGCGGATGCCGCTCTTCCTGGACCGGGACTCCTTCGACGACTGGCTGGACCCGGGGCTGAGCGAACCGGACGAGCTGCGCCGGCTGCTGATACCCCCGCCGCCGGGCGCGCTGCGGGCCACCCCGGTCTCCCCGGCGGTCGGCAGCATCCGCAACAACGGGCCCGAGCTGACCCGGCTGTGGGACGAGGCCGAGCACGCGACCACGCTGTTCTGAGGCCTGAACCCACCCCTCTCCTCTTACTCCACGTCCTCACCTCACGCTCCGGAGCGCCCGATGACCACCGAACTCGTACCGACCCCGGCCGGGGACGCCCGGATCACCCGGAACCGCGCGGCCGCGCCGAAGGTGGTGCTGGCGCTCGGGCACGGCGCCGGCGGCGGGACCGGGGCGCGCGACCTGGTGGCGCTGGCCGCGGCGCTGCCCGCCCGGGGGATCACCGTGGCACTGGTCGAGCAGCCCTGGCGGGTCGCGGGGAAGCGGCTCGGGCCGGCGCCGCGGACGCTGGACACGGGCTGGACGCCGGTCGCCGAGCGGCTGGCCGGGGAGGGGCTGCCGCTGGTGGTCGGCGGGCGCAGCGCCGGGGCCCGGGTGGCCTGCCGGACCGGTGCGGCGACCGGGGCGGCCGGGGTGGTGGCGCTGGCCTTCCCGCTGCACCCCCCGGGCAAGCCGGAGAAGAGCCGGGCGGAGGAGCTGCTGGAGTCGGGGCTGCCGACGCTGGTGGTGCAGAGTGCGGCCGACCCCTTCGGCGGCCCGGACGAGTTCCCGGCGCTGCCGGCCGGGCACACGCTGGTGCCGGTGCCGTACGGGAGCCACGGTTTCGAGGTGCCGAAGCGGGCGCCGGTGGGGCAGGACGAGGTGCTGGAGCTGATCACCGGGGCGGTCGGGGACTGGGTGCTCGGGCTGGTCTGAGCCGCCGGGAGGCCCGGGGCCCGGGTGCTCGCCGGGCCGCACGCCGGGTGCTCGCCGGGCCGCTCGCCGGGTGCTTGCCGGGCCGCTCGGGGGCCCGCTCACCCGGGCGAGTGAAAAGCGGCCGCGGGGCGGGAATGCGGGCGCGGTCGGCGTGGTTGACACCCTCGTCAGCTTGAGTCCCGGGTGGAAGGCAGCACAGATGGGTTCGATCGCGTGCCCCGAGCGGCCGGAGGAGCGCGAGGCCGCCACGGCCTTCGCCCCTGCTTGGTCGGACTGGCTTGTCGCGGGCGAGAAGCCCGTCAGCCCGATATCCTCCATTTCGGGGCAGCCCGCGGTGGGCCGTGCCCGCCATGCCGAGGAGGTGGGTCCGGTCGTCGGGACCGAGCACGAGGCCGAGCCGGGCCGGGGCCCGGAGGAGAGCCTGCCCACGGGCGAGGCGCTCACCGGTGAGGAGCTGGCCGAGGCGATCGGTGAGGACACCTTCCGGGTGTCCGCGGAGGAGAGCGAGGAGGCCCGACGGGAGCGCTTCGAGCGCGACGCCCTGGGCTACCTGGATCCGATGTACTCGGCCGCGCTGCGGATGACGCGCAACCCGGCCGACGCGGAGGACCTGCTCCAGGAGGCGTTCGCCAAGGCGTACGCGTCCTTCCACCAGTTCCGTGAGGGCACGAACCTCAAGGCCTGGCTGTACCGCATCCTCACCAACACGTTCATCAACTCGTACCGCAAGAAGCAGCGGGAGCCCCAGCGGACCGCCGCGGAGGAGATCGAGGACTGGCAGCTGGCCCGGGCCGAGTCGCACATGTCGACCGGTCTGCGTTCGGCCGAGACCCAGGCGCTCGACCACCTCCCGGACAGCGACGTGAAGGACGCCCTCCAGGCCATTCCGGAGGAGTTCCGCATCGCCGTCTATCTCGCGGACGTCGAGGGCTTTGCGTACAAGGAGATCGCGGACATCATGGGTACTCCCATCGGTACGGTGATGTCCCGGCTGCACCGCGGCCGTCGTCAGCTGCGCGGCATGCTGGAGGATTACGCCCGTGAGCGCGGGCTCGTCCCGGCCGGCAGCGGGGCAGGGCAGGAAGCGAAGGGCTCGGGCTCATGAGCTGCGGCGATCCGCACGACACCGAGTGTGGCGAGGTCCTCGACCACCTCTACGAATTCCTCGACAACGAGATGGCCGAGGGCGACTACGCCAAGTTGCGCGTGCACTTCGAGGAGTGCTCGCCGTGCCTGGAGAAGTACGGCCTGGAGCAGGCGATCAAGGCGCTGATCAAGCGCTGCTGCGGGTGCGACGACACCCCCGCCGACCTGCGCGGCAAGGTGCTGGCCAGGATCGACTCGATCCGGGCCGGGCAGCGCTCCGGCGAGTCGGTGGTGGTCTCCGTCGACGCCACGGCGGACGTCCACGGCGAGGCGGCCGACCAGGGCCGGGAGGCCCCGGTCGGCGAGGACGCCAAGGCGGCGGCCAGGCCCGGCACGCCGGTCGAGGCGGGCGCACCGGCCGAGTGAGCCACGCCGCCCGTCGTGCACGGGCGGCCCGTCAGACGGACCAGGGCGGCCCCCGGAGCGTGTGCTCCGGGGGCCGCCCCCTTTCTGCTCGCGTGCGCCGTCACTCGATCGAGTGAGTTGGCGGTGCGCCAACTGCGGCATTCCGCGATCATGCGACCTCACGCCGGAACGGCGCCCTATCCTCCTGACGGGCGCTCACGGCCGGTACCCCCGGCACGCCGAGCGCGGACCGGGCCAGGACGGCGGGGAGGTCGAGATCGCTACCAACAGTGGAGACGAGGACCTGCCGCCGGCAGCGGCGCGCTACCTGGTGGCCGTGCCGGTGGCGGCGCTCTGCTGCCTGCTGCCGCTGCTCACCGCACCGCTGCCGCCGCTGGGCGTGCCGCGCTGGCTCGGCGCCCCCGTCGACTGGCCCAAGGTCGGCCTGCTGGCCTTCCTGCACGCCTGCTGGGAGTCGCTCGCCCAGGGCCTGCCCACGCCCTGCCTGCGGCTGGTCCGGATGCTGCTGCGCCGGCCGAAGCCGCCCGCCCGCCCGCCGGTCAGGCCGTGCGCCAACTCCTTCTTCCCGGTGCTGTTCGCCGGGGTGCTGATGCTGCCGCCGGCCGCCGCGGCCCTGGTCGCGGTGCCGCTCGCGCTGGTCGGCCCCGCCGGGGCCGGCGGCCGGCGACGTCAGCTGTGGAACGGCGCCCAGCTCGCGCTGTCCGCGTTCGCCTCCTCGGCGGTCTTCCACCTGCTGTCCGGGCCGCAACTGCTGCTCGGCTCCCGGTTCCCGGCCGCGCTGCTGCCCGGGTTCGCCGCCCTCGCCGCCTTCTGCCTGGTCAACGGCGCCCTGGTGGGCGTCATGCTGGTGCTGGCCGAGGGCCGGCGGCCGAAGGTGGTGCTGCGCGGCCCGGCGGCCACCGCGGTCGGCCTGCCGGTGCTGGTGCACGCGGCCGGCGGGCTGATGGTCGCGGTGCTCTGGCAGGGCCCGTACGGGGCCTTCGCGGCGCTGCTGGCGCTGCTGCCGCTCTCCATCTCGGCCTGGGTGTTCTCGCAGGGGCACCGCGAACGGGCCGCCCACCAGGCCACCGTCCAGGCGCTGGTGCAGGCGGTCGAGATCAAGGACGCGTACACCCGCGGGCACAGCGAACGGGTCGGCAAGGCCGCGGTGCTGATCGCCGGTCAGCTCGGCATGGAGCCCGAGCGGCTGCGCACCCTGCGGTTCGCCGGGATCCTGCACGACGTCGGGAAGCTGGGCGTCGCCACCGAGCTGCTGCGCAGAAACGGTCCCCTCACCGAGGCCGAACGGCGGGCCGTCGAGGTGCACCCGGTGCACGGGTACGAGCTGGTGCGCGGGATCGCCTTCCTCGGCGAGGCGCACGCCGGGATCCTGCACCACCACGAGCGGATGGACGGCCGGGGCTACCCGAGCGGGCTGGTGGGCGAGCAGATCCCCGAGTTCGCGCGGATCATCTCGGTCGCCGACGCCTTCGACTCGATGACCTCCACCCGCTCCTACCGGCGCGGCAGGCCGGTGACCGAGGCGGTGGCCGAGCTGGAACGCTGCTCGGGCAGCCAGTTCGACCCGGTGATGGTCCGGGCGCTGGTCGACGCGCTCGCCGTGCACGACTGGCAGCCGGTGCTGCCGCCGGCCGGAGACTGCATCCGCACCGACAAGGCCGCCGTCCGCCGACAGGAGAGTGCCGCGTGAAGTCCCGCCAC